>JBCCAW010000430.1:0-5231 GCA_039814655.1 Myxococcota bacterium
CGCCCTTGGGGGCTGTCGCCGTCGCGATCCGACCGTGTTTGACCACAAGCGTGCCCTGCCGCGCCCAGCCGTGGAAATCCCTGAGGGGACGGACCCGACTAACCGAACCAACCCCTGCGGTCCGCCAAGTAACCGAAGTCGCTGTCTTTTCGCCGGAAGCCAGCTACCTAGGCGCGGACGAGCCAAACCCGGCTATGCCGAAATCACTAGCTTTTTCGGTCGAAGTTAGTTCGGTTAGTCGGGTCCGTCCCCTTGGGCGGGACGATTCGCGGTTGGCCGCGACAATTGATTACGTTCCCGGGACAATTGATGCGCTGCGTCGTGGCGGACGGACGGGCATGGTGCGGGCGCTTGGCTTTGGGGCCGGGCCGGAGGCTCCGTGGAAACCGTCGTCATCGTTCTCTATCTCATCGCGCTCACCATCCTGGGCATCTACGGCGCGCACCGCGGGGCGCTGCTCATGCTCTACCTCCGCCACCGCAAGCACGCGCTCACGCCCGACCGCGACTTTGCGGAGGACGAGCTGCCGACCATCACGGTGCAGCTCCCCATGTTCAACGAGATGTACGTCGCCGAGCGACTCCTCGATGGCGTGGCCGAAATCGACTACCCGAAGGACAAGCTCGAGATTCAGGTCCTCGACGACTCGACGGACGAGACGCAGCAGATCGCCCGCGCCAAGGTCGACGAGCTCCAGGAGCGCGGCTTCGACGCGGTCTACATTCACCGAGGCGAAAACCGCACCGGCTACAAGGCCGGCGCGCTCGAGAACGGCCTCGAGACGGCCAAGGGCGAACTCATCGCCGTCTTCGACGCGGACTTCGTACCCCGGCCCGACATCTTCCGCGGTCTCGTGCACTACTTCACGGACCCGAAGATCGGCATGGCCCAGGCGCGCTGGGGCCACCTCAACCGGGACTACTCGGTGCTCACGAAGTGCCAGTCGATGATGCTCGACGGCCACTTCATCATCGAACACATCGCCCGGAACCGCTCGGGACGCTTCTTCAACTTCAACGGCACCGCCGGCATGTGGCGCAAGGCCACCATCATCGACGCCGGCGGCTGGCAGCACGACACGGTCACCGAGGACATGGACCTCAGCTTCCGCGCCCAGATGAAGGGCTGGAAGTTCGTCTACAACCCGGACGCGCTCGCGCCGGCCGAGCTCCCCTGCGAGATGAACAGCTTCAAGACCCAGCAGTACCGCTGGGCCAAGGGCTCCGCCCAGACGACGAAGAAGCTCCTGGCGACGGTCCTGAAGGCCAAGCTACCCCTCAAGGTGAAGGTCGAGCTCGTCTTCCACCTGACGAACAACTTCGCCTACCTCTTCCTCGTCATCCTGGCGCTGCTCCAGCTCCCGAACATGCTCATCCGGCGGCATATGGAAAACCCGGAGCTCCTGCTCCTCGACGTGCCGCTCTTCGCGGCGACCTGCGGCTCCATCTGCGTCTTCTACCTGGTGACGCACCGCGCCCTCTACGGGAACCTCTGGGACGCCATCAAGCGCTTGCCGCTCATGATGGCCCTGGGCATCGGCCTCAGCGTGAACAACGCACGCGCCGTGCTCGAAGGTCTCTTCGGCCAGGACAACACCTTCGTCCGCACGCCCAAGCACGGCGTGAAGGGCAGGGCCGACACCTGGAAGAAGAAGAAGTACCGCTCGCGCTTCCCCGTGCACTCCATCGTGGAGCTCGGCCTCGGCGTCTACTTCGTCGTGACCATCGCGCTGGCCGTCGTCACCGGAAGCTGGATCACCATCCCCTTCCTGGTGCTCTTCATGGTCGGCTTCCTCTACGTCGGCGCGCTGTCGATCTTCCAGCATCGCTGACGCAGCGCGCGTCACGACTCATTCGTCGGGCATGACCCGGTCGATCTCCTCGAGGAGCTGATCGCGAGGAACGGGCTTCTCGAGCACCACGGGTCGCACGGAGTTCAAGAAGGCGCCCACGCGGTTGGTAAAGGCGCCCCCGCTGATGAAGAGCACGCGCTCGACCATCTCCGGGAAGCGCCGCTCGATCTCGTGGTAGAGCCCGGCTCCGTCGAGCTCCGGCATCATCAAGTCGCAGAGGATGACGTCGAAGTCCGAGTCCTGCTGCGCGAGGAGCTCGAGGGCCGCGCGACCGTTCGACGCCAGCACCACCTCGTGGAGTCCGCGGAGCAGTCGAAGCAGCGACCGGCGCACCATCTCGTCGTCGTCCACGAGGAGGATACGCCCGCGGCGCCGGTCTCCGGCGAGCGTTGGCCGAGGCTCCTGCGGCCGCTTGGACGGGCGCAGGCTCGAGTCCACGGGAAGCCACACCTCGAAGCGTGTGCCCTCCCCGAGCTCACTGCGCACACGAATCTCCCCGCCGTGCTTCCGCACGGTCTCGAGGCTGACGGCGAGGCCGAGGCCCGTGCCGACGTCCCGCGGTTTGGTGGTGAAGAAGGGGTCGAAGATGCGCTCGAGCTCGCTCTTGGGAATCCCGCCGCCGGTGTCCTCCACGCTCAGCACCACCTGCCGGTCCTGGAGCGTCGTCGCGACCTTCACGCGATTGCTGTCCTCGGCGCCCTCGTCGATGGCCTGCGCGGCGTTGATGAGCAGGTTCAGCAGCACCTGCGATAGCTGGGCCCGCTGCACGACGAGCGGCGGCACCTCTTCGAGGCAGAGCTCCAGCCGTGCCCGGTAGCGAATCTCATTCGCCGCCATGCGACACGTCGCGCGAACCAGCTCGTTCACGTCGATGGACTCGAGCTCGTCGGACTCGAAGCGCGCGAAGGCCCGGAGCTGGCGCACGATGGTCGCGATGCGGCGTACGCCCGCCGCACTCTCACGAATGAGCTCGCGCATCTCGTCCCGGGTGGTCTCCGGTCCGGACCCGAACGCCGAGAGCCGGTCCTCGAGCACCTCGAGGTTGTTCAGCACGAAGGACGCGGGGTTGTTGACCTCGTGGGCCACACCGGCCGCGAGCTGACCGATGGCGACGAGGCGCTCCGAATGGAGCAAGCGCCGCTCGTAGTCCCGGGCCCGGACCCGGTCCGTGATGTCCCGGAGCGAGTGGAGCAGCGCCGGGCGGCTCTCCCAATGCAGATCGTTGCTCCGCATCTCGATGCGATGCACGGAGCCGCTCCGGCGCACGTCGAGCTCCACCACGCTCTGCGACGTGCTCACGAAGCCGAAGATCTCGCCCATGAGGGCCTCCGGCGGCTGGCCGAGCACGCGCGCGCAGGCCCGGTTGGCGAAGAGTACGCGCCGGCTGGCCACATCGACCACGACCATGGCGTCGAGGTTTGCCTCCACGAGAGCCCTCAGGTCGGCCCGGTCCCGCGCGCGGGCGAGGGCCACGCGCACCGCGTCGACGAGCTCTTCGCCGCCGGGGCTCTTTTCGACCCACGCGAAGGCGCCGCCGGCGTGCCCGGCCTCGCCGCTATGCACGATGATCGGCGGCACGTACCCGTCGTCCCCGACGAGGGCCCGCAGCGTCGCCACGCCACGCGAGTCCGGCAGGCCGAGGTCCGCGAGCACCAGGTCGAATCGCTCCGTGCGCATCGCGTGCTGCGCCTCCGCGAGCGTGCTCGCGCGCGCCACCCGCAGGTTTCCCGTGAGCTGCGCCAAGCGCTGCTCCACGAGCTGCGCGTCGTCGTCATCGTCCTCGATGATGAGAAGCGAAAACGGCGGCGGCGAAGAGGGGGTCATCAATCCTCGGCGCCGCCGAACATCTCGCCCATGCGCTCGAGCTCTCCGGCGACTGCGTAGGTCGGCGACCCGGACAGAATGCCATGCACTCCGCGGAAGGGCCCCTTGATGTGCATGCCCTCGCCATCGATGACGTATTCGCGGATGGCCTTTTCGTGGAAGGAACCGCGCATTTTCAAGACGGCCACGCCCCGGCGCATGGCCCCCTGCATCTCCACGTAGCGAAGCAGGATGATCGAGTCCGTGATGGTCGAGATGTGCGTCTCGGTGATGGACTCGCCGCCGAGGAGCATGGACGTCGTGTTCGTGAACATGCCCGCGGTCTCCCGCGCCTTGATGTGGCTCGTGATGCCGATGACGAACTCGCGAAAGGCCTTGTGCGAGGAGACGCGCTCGAGCGCCGACATGGAGTCGACGGCGATGCGCTGAGGGCCGAACTCCTCGATTTCCCGCTTCATCACCAGCAGATGGTCCTCGAGACCCATGCTCTCGGGATAGCGGCTGATGATGCGGAGCTTTCCCTCCGCTTCGGCCTTCGCGTAGTCGACGCCCCAGGACGAGGCGTTGCGCATGAGCTGCTCGCGGCTCTCCTCGAAGGCGAAGAGCAGCGCCTTCTCTCCCGCCACGCCCGCCGCGTGAACGAACTGTGTGGTCATGAGCGTCTTGCCCGTGCCCGTGGCGCCGCTCACGAGAATGATCGAGTCGCGGAACATGCCGCCATCGCACATGACGTCGAGCTCGCCGTTGCCGGAGGAGATGCGAACGTTGGAGGAAGGCTGCGTGAGCTCGATGGCCGAGAGGGGAATCACCGAGATACCGACCTTCGGGTCGATGGTGAAGGGAAACTCGCCCTTCTGGTGCGTCGCGCCACGCACCTTGAGCACCTCGATGGTGCGCCGACGCCGCTCCTGCACGAGTTGGTTCCGGAGCACGATGACGTTGTCCGCCACGAACTCCTCCACGCCATAGCGGCCGATGGGCCCGTACTCTTCGATGCGTTCCACGGTGACGAGCGTCGTCACGCCCATGGCGCGGAGCCCGTGCGCCACGCGGTGAAGCTCCGTACGCACCAGCCCCTGGTCCGTGAAGCGCGGGAAGACGGCGCCTACGGAATCGAGCACCACGCGCGAGGCCCCCACGCGGCGGACGGCCACCTCGATGCGCGCGAGCAAAGCCGAGAAGTCGAAGGGCCCCGTCTCGATGGGGTTCGTACCGGCCTCCCGCGAGGCGTCGACGAAGGCCACGCGCCCCGCTTCGATCCAGCGCGGGAAATCCCAGCCAAGGGAAGCCACGTTGCGCTGCATCTGCTCCGGCGCCTCCTCGAAGGTCACCACGACGCCGGGCTCGTCGTACTGGCGGACGCCGGCCACGACGAACTGCAGACCGAACATGGTCTTTCCGCTGCCCGCGCTGCCCGCGACGAGCGTGGTGCGGCCGCGAGGCAGCCCACCTTCGGAGATGATGTCGAAGCCGTCGATACCGACTTCCAGTCGCTCGATGGGGTTCACTCGCGCTCTCCGTCGTTCTCGTGAGGCTCGAGGTCGAGACCGGCGAG
>JBCCAW010000838.1:0-1746 GCA_039814655.1 Myxococcota bacterium
AGTTGTTGGGGTGTGCGCCTGGCCTGGCGCCACGATCTTGGGGCTTTGCCTGGCCTGGGGGGGGGAGGGCGCGGCGTGCGGGGCGGAGGCGCCGAAGGAGGCGTCCGCCGCGCAGGTCCCCGAGCCCCCGTCCGGCCCCTTTCTGCTCGACGGTGAGGCGGCCTTCGACCTCGTGGCCACGGCGGGAGGCGCGCTGCTGGTCGCGGCCACGCCTTCTGGGGAGCTTCGCGCGCACGTGCTCGACGCTCGCGGGGGCGCCCTGGGCGAGCCGCGGTCCCTCGCTCGAGCCACGCGCGTGGACGAGGTGGCCGTGGCCGCCGCTCGCGGCCGCGTCGCCGTTCTCTATCGAGGCGTCGTCGTCGGCGGCGGCGGCGATGCCGACGGTGAACGCCCGGCCGTGTATCGCGTGCTCCTGGATCCCGAGGCCTTGGCTCCGTCGCCTCCCGAGCGCCTCGCCGACGGAGCCCCGGGCTCACCGCAGCGCGGGCGTCTCGCGCTGGCCGTGGGGCCGAGCGGCGAGCTCGGCGCGCTCTTCCAGGTCGAGGACGGTCCCTGCCATGAGGGCCCGGGCTGCGCGCGTTTTTCCTTTCGTCGCCTTCAGGAACCCGGGGACGAACGCCGGGGCGTGGGGCTCGCGACCTCGGCTCCCTGCCCCGCGCCCCTCGCGGGCTACGTTCAAGGCGGCGGCGTTTGGTTCTACGGGCTCTGCACGGTCCGCGACGGGGCGCCGGAGACGATGGTCTACGCCATCCAGTTCGAGCCCCGATACGCCGTCGCCGAGCCGGCACTCCCGGGCGCGTGGCCCCGGGGACTGGCGACCCTCGGCACCACGGCGGTGCTCATCGCGGACGCTCCCGGAGGCCCCGCCGCCGCGGCCTTCCCCTCGGCGACGGAGGCCAGGCGGCCGCTGAACCCGCGCCGGCAGCTCCGCTGCGACTCCGCCGGGCCGCAGCTCGCGCTCGGAGCGATGGAGGTCCCCCTCGCCGACGTGGCGGGTGACCTGGCGGCCGTGCTCCCGCCGGACCTGGCCCCCGACGGGAGCCGCGCGGCGTGGACCGGAGAGCGGCTGCTCGTGGCCGAGCCGCAGCCGGGAGACGCGGTGCGGTTGAGGCGCCATCGCTGCGAGGGCGCGTCGCTGGTCGCCGACTCCCGCTGACCGGCTTAGGTGCGGACCGTCTTGGGTGCCGGCCGTAGCGCGAGCGCGCTCAGCCCGCCTTCGCGCGAAACCAGGTCAGCGCCTCGGCGAGGCCCTCTTCGAGGCCGACCTTCGGCGTGAGCCGCGCGTCGACGCTCAGCACCGATCGGCCCACGTCGCCGGGCCGCGGGTCGCCGTCGCGCACCTCGCTGGTGCTCTTCGTCAGCTCCAGAAGGGCCTCGGCGAGGCGCCGGGTGCTGGTGCCATCCCCCGTACAGACGTGCACGGTCTCCCCATCGAAGGCTCCGGAGACGGCCAGTCGGTTCGCCCGGACCACATCGTCCACCGCCACGTAGTCGCGTATGCAGCCGGGGTCTCCAGGCGCTTGCCGGGCGTTGATCTGGATGGGCTCTCCGGCCAGGAGGCGCTGGAGAAAGATGGCCACCACGCCGGCTTCGCCGTGCGGGTCCTGGCGCGCGCCGTAGACGTTTGCGTAGCGGAGCACCACCGTCGCCAGGCGTCCGGCGGTCTGCGCCATGCGCAGATACCCCTCGAAGGCGAGCTTCGAGCAGGCGTAGGGGCTCTCGGGGCGCGCCGGGTCCCCGATAGCG
>JBCCAW010000120.1:0-12506 GCA_039814655.1 Myxococcota bacterium
AAGCGGTCCCGTGCCGTCGACGAGGCGTCCGGTCACGACGAAGGCTTCGCCGGCGCGAACCTGCGCCGGCGTGTCCATGCTCAATCTCGGTCGCCGGACGCGCACCACCGGAAGCTCCGTTTGCGAGGCCGCGCGCTCCGCGTCCCCGGGTGTCTTCGCGCGGAGCCGGCCGGCGCCGGGAACGGCCAGCGTGGCCGAGGGCACCTCGAAGAGCACCTCACCGTTCGAGTCCGTGACGCCCGACGCGAGCTCACGGTCGCGCTCGTCGACGAGCTCGATGGGGAGCCCGGCGGGTCCCGCGTCCGACCGGGCCTCCACGCGCACGCGGTGCGCCGTGGCGTCCAGGTCGAGTTCGCCGTCCTCGGCGTCCGCGAGGAGGATGCGAAGGCGAACGTCGGCGCGGCTCAGATCGAGCGGCGCCGCGACGCGCTCCGCGGCGTGGTTCGCGTCGCCCTCGAAGGCCGCCCGAACGACGTACTGGCGTGGGCCCAGGGCCAGGGAAAGGGCCAGGGCGCCGTCGTCGTCCGTGGTGGCCGGCCGGCGAAGCACTCGGCGCCCGGAGCGGGTCTCCACCACCAGGTCCACGTCGCGGCCGGCCAGCGCCTCGCCGAGATCGTCCCGCAGGACCCCGTGGAGCACCGGCGGCGAGGCCCCTCGGTCGAGGCGGAGCTCGAGGCGCGCTCGCCCGAGCACGTGAACCCGGGGCTGCGCCGCGGCGCTGCTGCCCAGCGTGGCGGCGAGGGCCAGGGCGAGCAGCGCGCGCACCGCCGTCCCCGCATCCCGGGCTCCTCCGGCCATCGGGGTAGGGCCCATGCCGCAGCCTATCGCCGGCGCTTCCTGGGCGCCAAGGCGCGCCGCGCAGCGGCCCGGTTGAACCTGCCGCAGGGTCGTGGCGATACTCCGCGGCCGGCGTTGGCTGAAGCTTTTCGAGCGCGCGCCGTCTTGCTCTCGGGCCTCGCGATGCGTCGCCCGGCGGGGCACAGTCCTCGGGAGGCACGTACGGTCGATGGGTGGATTCGCGAGGCGAGTAGGGGCGCGGGCTGACGCAGGGCCAAGCACTGGCGCGCGCTGCACGCGCGCCATGCTGGCCTGCGTGGTGCTCGGCCTAGCGGCCGGGTCCGCGCAGGCCGACGCACGGAGCGACTATCTGGTCGGGCTCCTCGGCAGCTCGTCCTCCTTCCGCGTGAGGGCGCAGGCGGCGCTCTCGCTTGGCCGCGTCGAGAGCAGCCCAGAGGTCGTCGACGCGCTCAAGGCGGCGCTGCAGGACGAGCACCCCGGCGTGCGCGCGTCCGCCGCCTCGAGCCTCGAGCGTCTCGCGGACCCCTCGTGCCTCCCGGAGCTGCGCGCCATTCGCCGAGACGCCGACGGCACCGTCCGCCGCGCCGTGGCCTCGGCCATTCGGTCCCTCGAGCGCGTCGCGCGCACGCGACCGACGCAGGACGCGCAGCCTAGCCGCGCCGTGGCACGCGCTCGCTACTACGTGGGCGTGGGCATGCCCGGCACGCGGGACGAGACCCTCGACGCCAACGCGCTCGCTGGCCTGCGCCAGTACCTCGTCGACCAGGTCCAGGCCGTGGACGGCGTGCTGCTCGCGCCCGAGGACGAGGAGGGGGCGGCCGCGGAGCGCGTGCTCCGGACGCGGCGGCTGACCGGCTACTTCATCGACGCCTCCATCGTCCGCGTCGCCGAGTCGGACGAGGGGACCAGCGCCACCGTGTCCGTCATCCTCGGCACCTATCCGGGCCGGGACATGCGCGCCATGCTGCAGGGGAGGGCGACGGTCCCGGGACAGACGGGCCCGGCCGCGCGAAACGGCGCGATCCGTGGCGCGCTCCGCGGAGCGACGCGGCGCCTCGGCCAAGCCATGGAGGCGAGCGCGCGGCGCTGAGAGGCTCGCCGCACGTCGCCCGGAGCCCCCGTGGTGGAGATCGCGGGGCCGGGGACGTACCCTCGGCAAAGAGATCGCCATGACGTCCATGACCGAAAGCCGGCCCTCCTCCACGATGCCGCCCAAGCGGCGCATGAGGAACTACCTCCTCGATGCGCGGTTTCAGCTCAAATACACGGGCTACGTCGTCGCCGTGACCGTGCTCGTGGCGAGCGTGCTCGGTGCCATCGCGTACCAGTTTTCCGTCGAGCAGACGGAGCAGCTGACCATCACCGCCGCCATGTACCCGGACCTGCATCCGGAGGTGGCCGAAGATCTCGAGGGCTGGTCGCGCGCACAGGACCAGCGCGTCCTGCTCGCCATCGTGGGTGGCGTGGCGCTCCTCGCCTTCGTGCTCGCCATCACGGGGGTCCTGGTGACGCACAAGATCGTCGGTCCTGCCTACAAGATGAAGCTGCTGCTCAATCGCGTGGCGCGCGGCAAGCTCAGCCTCTCCGGTCGCCTGCGCCAGGGCGATGAGCTGCAGGACGTCTTCGAGGCCTTCGCCAACATGGTGGAGGCGCTCCGGGAGGAGCAGGGCCGGGAGGTCCGGGAGCTGGACGCGGCGATCGCGGAGATGCGGGAAGCGGGCACGCCCGACGGGGTCCTCGCCCACGTCGTCGAGGTTCGCGACCGCATGCAGGCGGCGCTGGACTGAGCCCGGGCTCAAAGCGCCGCAGGATAGTAGTTCACGACCGGAGCCCGGCCCGGCGCCAGGATGACGCCGGCGGCGTCGAGGCGCACGGGCCCGGGTCCGAAGCGCCCGCTGGCCAGCAGGCGCCCTGCCGCACGCCGGAAGCGCGCCCGCTTCTTCGCGTCGATGCTCGCCGCCGGCGGCCCGAAGCGGTCGCTTCGCCGCGTGCGCACCTCGACGAAGAGGAGCAAGGGCCCGGCGCGGGCGACGAGGTCCATCTCGTCGCGGCCGACGCGTACGTTGCGGCCCAGGATCGTCGCGCCCCTCCGTTCGAGCAGCGACGCCACGAGGGCCTCGCCACGGCGCGCGACGGCGATACGCGGGTCCGTCATGCCCCGGCCTCGCGCTTCGGCGAGGGCGGTTGCGTCGCCCTCGGGCAGGACGCGCTTAGGAGCGCGGCGTCGTGCTCAGCCTGCCGCCATGTCGGCGAGGCGGCGGCGGCTCAGCTCGCCGGTCCGAACTGGGCCGCGAGCCCGTCGCCGGGGAAACGGCGGATGCAGTAGCCGCCGCGAAGACCTTCGCCGCCCTGCGGGACGACGTTGGGCACGCACTCGAAGCCACCGGGGCAGGCGCAGGTCGGCGTGTCCGATCCCGGGGGCGCGTCGCAGCGGCAGGAGCAGTAGATCTGGTTGTCCAGCTCGTCGTCGGACACGGCGTCCGGGTCGAGGGTCTGGGCGAGGGGGATGTCGTTGTACACGAGGCAGGTTCGCGTCCGGCACTGCACGGAGCTGGCCTCGACGACGACCTCTCCGGCCGCGAAGCCGACCTCGATGCGGGGCGGCATGCCCTCCTCCTCCACGAGCGTCAGCGGGACGTTCTCCGGGACGCAGGGATCGCCCACGGTGCTGCCGCGGCAGCCCGCGAGGGTGAGAGCGAGGGTGGCGAAGAGAGCGAGTAGAGCAGTGGTGCGCGTCATGGGTGGTTCCGTGGCGCCGCGGAGGCGGTCACGTTTGAAGTCGCGTCGAGGCCTCTCGAGAGTCCAGCCTCGCCTCGGAAGCAGCCTGCCGGCGGGCGCCGAGAGGGCGTAGCTACGCACCGGCGTGCGTGGGTGTCAAGGCACGTGTCCGTCCTCGCGTCGTCCCTGCCCACGGTTGGGGACCCTGCCGTGGCGTGCGGGTCGAACGCGACGCCGCCGCGACGCGGTCCCCCTTGACAAGCTCGGAGCCACCTTTCTATTCTTAGGCGCTGATCTGGCCGCAAGTGACCGATATCTTTCGATTTTTTCTAGCCGCGGGCTCCTGAAAGGACCCTCGGCTGCATGAAGGTTCTGCGGAGCCGGGCCGGCGTGAGGGGACTTTGTCCTCAGCGACGGACGGTCGCAGCGAGAGCCCACGCACGGCCCCAAGACTTCGGGGGCGGCACCCTCGGCGCCTCTCGGCGCACTTAGAAGAGCCACCGGCGGACGCGCCGGACACGGTACGGGAACCAAAGACTCATGACTCGCGCACTCCATACCCTCCGTACGCACTGCCTTCGTACGTCACGCACGACGCCGCTCGGGCTGCTCGTGGCGAGCCTCGTGCTGACCGCGCTTCCGGCGCCGGTGTCGGCCCAGGACATGATTTTCACCACGGACGAGACCGGTGGGCCGCCCGCGCCTCCGGCGGAGGGACCGCCCTCCGAGGCCCTGGCCAACGCCCTGCGCCTCTACCAGCAGGAGCGCTATCAGGAGGCCGCGGTCCAGTTCCAGCGCGTGGTCGAGGGGGAAACGCAGGACGCCGCGGCGAACGTGCAGAAGGGCGAGTTCTTCCTCGGGAAGTGCCTCTACCACCTGCGCTACTACCAGTCGGCGCTCGCGATCTTCGATGAGATCGGCCAGCGCGGCGCGCAGCACCTCTACTTCAACCAGACGCTCCAATGGCTGGCGCAGCTCGCGTCCCAGCTTCCGGAGCCGGCGGGCATCATCGAGAAGGTCGGTCGCTACGGCGTCGAGGAGCTCGAGCAGTTCAACACGGCAGAGAGCCGGGAACTCTACGAGGAGCTTCTCTACATCATGGGCCGCTTCAAGTACGGCCAGAGCGAGTTCGAGCAGGCCATCGAGCTCTTCGCGCGCGTCCCCACGCCCAGCCGCTTCTACGTCAAGGCGAAGTTCTTCGAGGGCATCGCCTACATCCGCATGCGCCGCGCTCGCCCGGCCATCCAGTCCTTCCGCGCAATCATCGACGGCATCGAGGACGGCGAAGTGGGCGACGTGGACGAGGAAGACCGCATGCTCAACCTCGCGTGGATCTCGCTGGCCCGGGTCTACTACACGGCGGCCATTCGCCGCGGCGACGACGGGGAGCCCGAGATCAACGGGCAGTTCCTCGGTCAGGCCGTCGAGGCCTGGAACACCGTCGACGTCGCCTCCGAGTACTGGACGGACGCGCTCTTCGAGTCGAGCTGGGCCTTCTTCCTGGCCGACGAGTACAGCCGCGCGCTCGGCAACGTGCACACGCTCTTTTCGCCCTTCTTCGGCGACACCTATTACCCCGAGGCGCTGGTCATCAAGGCCGTGACGTTCTTCTTCAACTGCCAGATCGACAACGCGCTCGCGGTCATCGGGCAGTTCCACGAGAAGTACGACCCGGTCAACGACGAGCTCAACGAGATCCTCGACCGCTACCAGGACAACACGCAGTTCTTCGATTTCCTCAAGCAGGTTCGCGCCGGTGAGGCGAACCTCTCGGAGAACGTGCGCGGCATCGTGTCCACGGCGCTCAGCGACCGCACGCTCCTGCGGAACATCGAGTACGTGAACCTCCTCGAGGCCGAGGAGCAGCGTCTCGCGCAGGCCCCCGCGGAGCTGCAGAACAGCTCCCTCGGGGCGCGCATCCTCCAGGACGTGGCCGTGGCCAAGTCCTTCGCCATCGACACCACCGGCGACCTCGCCCGTGGCCGCTACACGCGGCTCATCGACGAGCTCAACGGGCACTTCGAGCAGATCGACACCGTCGAGCTCGAGGTGAACACCTACCTTCGCGGCAACCTCGGCGCCGAGGAGCTCAGCGAGCTCGCCGCGGCGGGCGGCGGCGGCGGCGGCGACGTCGAGGTCGACGAAGAGCATCAGCTCTGGCCTTTCCAGGGCGAATACTGGCGTGACGAGCTCGGCTACTACCGCCAGCAGGTCACGAACCGTTGCGGAAGGTGAGCAGCATGAGGCCGTTCCATGGGGCGCGCGTCGTGCCCTTCGTCCTGGCCCTGGCGGGCGCCACGCTGCTCGCCAGCCCTGGCGACCTCTCCGCGCAGGTATGCGTGGAGGCGTCCGTGGGCACGGAGCTCGAAGCCTGCCCCGGCAACGCGCCGGCGCGCGGCACCGGGGAGATCGGCGGGAGCGCGCCCCGGAGCCGCCTCGTGCAGGCCGAGGTCGCGCGCGAGGAGCCCGTCGACAACATCACGCCGGACGCGGGCTACACCATCGACGAGGACGTTCGCCGCGGCCGGCAGGCCGTGCAGGCGCGCGCCTACGAGTTCCTCGAGCGCGAGGTCATCATTCTGAAACGCCTCGTGCGCCGGACCCGCGCGGACAACCCGCAGCGCCCGGAGTACCTGCTGCGTCTCGCGGAGACGCAGTTCGAGATGCAGACCGCGCTCAAGGGCAAGGTCCGGAGCTTCGACGAGCCCAAGTACCAGGCTTGCCAGGTTGAGCAGAACCAGAGCGCCTGCCGGGAGCAGACGCAGGCACAGCGCCGGGCCGAAGAGCAGCTCCAGGAGGTCCGCGAGGGCACCATCGCGACCTACGCCATCCTCGTGCGTGACCACTCGGACTTCCCGCGCATGGACGAGGTGCTCTTCGCCCTCGCCTTCGGCCTCGAAGAGCTGCGTCAGCAGGACCGGGCGCGCGAGTTCTACTACCGGCTCATCAAGGGCTATCCCCAGTCCAAGTTCGTCCCGAACGCCTTCCTGAGCTTCGCCGAGTACTACTTCAACGAAGAGCAGGACATGGGCGCGGCGCTCGAGTTCTACGAGCGCGTGCTGCAGTTCCCGCCGGAGCGAAACGCCGTCTACGGCTACGCGCTCTACAAGTCGGCCTGGGCTCACTACAACAACGAGGACTTCCGGCGCTCCCTCGAGGCCTTCGTGCGCACCATCGAGTTCGCGACGCAGAACCCGGAGGCCACGGACGCGACCAACCTCGCGCGGCAGGCCCGGCGCGAGCTGGTGATCCCCTACGCCATGGTGGGCACGCCGGCGCAGGCCTACGACTTCTTCAAACGCTACGCCGTCGACGAACCGCAAGCTCAGGACATGCTCGAGAGCCTCGCGGAGCTCTACTTCGACACCGGTCAATGGCCCGAGACCATCGCCGTCTACCGAAACCTGATGGCCGTCGCGCCGGAGGCGGACAAGCTCTGCCTTTGGCAGACCAAGGTCACCAACGCGATCATCAGCTCGAAGCCCAAGCCGGACCAGGTCACGGAGCTCCGGCGCCTCGTCGACGTGTACGAGCTCTACACCGGCGAGCAGCAGCATCCGGCCGAGACGGTCACCCAGTGCAAGGCCGAGACCGCGCAGATCATGATCGGTCTCGCCACGGGCTGGCACCGCGAGGCCATCGGCGACGACGAGAACCCCGGCACGAACGATCGTTCGACCATGGCTCTCGCCGCGCGCCTCTACCAGCTTCTCGTGGAGAAGTTCCCGGACATCGACGACCTCGAGTTCCCGAACATCGCCGAGGAGGATTGGCCGACGGCGTACAGCGTCGCCTACTATTTCGCCGAGCTGCTCTGGAAGCTCGAGGACTGGACGCGCTGCGGACCGGCCTTCGACGCCGTGGTCGAGCTCAACCCGCAGGGCGAGTTCACGAGCGACGCGGCCTACGCCGCGGTGCTTTGCTACAACAACCTCTACCAGCAGCAGTACGCCGAGCAGGAGCGCGAGACGCGGGAGGAGCGGGAGGCACGCCAGCGTCAAAACCGCCGCCGCGGGCGCCGCGGTCGTGCGCAGCCGGAAGAGGAAGCGCCCAACCCCATGGCCCGTCGCGAGTTCACGGAGCTCGAGAACGGCATGCTCCGGGCGTTCCAGCGCTACGTCTGCTTCGTTCCGGACAGCGATGACCTCGCGCAGATCAAGTACCGGCGCGCGCGCATTTACTACGAGGCGAACCACTTCGAGGAGGCCTCGCGGCTCTTCCGGGACATCGCCTGGAACCATCGCGAGAGCGAGCTCGCCGAGTACGCCGCGAACCTCTACCTCGACACGCTGAACGTGCTGGGCACGCAGCGAGAGCCGAAGAAGCCCGAGTGCATCACGGAGCTCAAGGAGAGTATCGACCCGCTCAACGGCTTCTTCTGCGCGACGGAGGACGATTTCGACCTGCACCCGGACCTCTGCGACACGCTGCAGACGCTGAAGTGCAACTCGCTGCGCCTCGAGGCGCAGACGCTCGGCGAGGCGGACCGGCATCGCGAAGCCGCCGCCGCCTACGTGGGCATCTTCCGGAACTTCCAAGAGTGCCGTGAAGAAGAGAACTTCGACATGGACGAGGTCCTCTACAACGCGGCCATTCACTTCGAGGCCGCGCGTCTTCTCGGCCGCGCCATCCAGGTGCGGAACGTGCTCATCGACCGCTTCCCGGAGAGCCCCTGGTCGAAGCGAGCCGTGTATCTCGTGGGCGCCAACTTCCACGCGCTCGCCTTCTACGAGCAGGCCGCGAGCTACTACGAGCGCTTCGCCCGGCAGTTCCCGGGCGAAGACGGCTCGGACTGCAGCGAAGAGGACCAGTCCGCGGGCACCTGTCCCATCGCGCACGAGGCGCTGCAGAACGCGGTGTTCTTCCGTCTCGGCCTCGGCGACCTCGACCGGGCCACGGCGGACGCGACGCTCTTCGCGCGCAACTACAAGCGAAGCATGCCCCGGGAAACCTCGCAGGTCGTGTTCTCCCTCGGCACCTACTACGAACGCGAGGAGCAGTGGACCAACGTGCTCCGGCACTACCGGAGCTTCCTCCGGGACTACCGGCGCACGGCGCTCCCGAACCAGACCATTCGCGCCAACGTGATGATGGGCCGGGCCTGGTGGGCCGGCGATGAGCGGGACACGGCGAAGGGCTTCTTCCGCACGGCCTCTCGCGCTTGGGAGCGCGCACCGCAGGCCATCTCGGACATCGACGGCGTGGAAGACGCGCAGAAGATCCTCTGGCTCAAGGAGGCTTTGGACTCCACCGCCGAGGCGTACTTCTACCTGGCCGAGTTCGCGTACCGCGACTTCCGCTTCGTGCGCTTCCCGGCGTACCGCGGCGGCCGGAGCCTCGAGCGCATCAACCGCTGGGCCCAGCGCGAGTTCGCGTCCTGGGTGGAGGAGAAGATGGCGGCGCTCCAGGTGGCGGAGACCGAGTACAACAAGATCGCGGCGCTCCAGGTCACGGTACGCGAGGGGCTCCCGCCGCTCACGTCGCCGCCCTGGCAGATCGCCGCGGCGTCGCGCATCGGCCAGATGTACCGGAGCTTCGTGGACGACTTCCGCGACGCCCCGATCCCCGAGGAGATCGAGAGCGACCCGGAGCTCTTCGACATTTACGTCGGCGCCCTCGACGAGCAGTCCGAGCCTCTGGTCGTTCAAGCCAAGGCAAAGTTCGAGTTCTGCCTGCAGACCGCGACGAACGTGCGCTGGTTCAACGAATATTCGCGAACCTGCGAGCGTGAGCTGAACCAGCTCGACCCGCGCACCTATCCGCTGGCCGACGAGCTGCGCGGTGAGGCGAGCTACGCGCGCGGCGACGTCGCCCGGCCAGGCTCCGTCGAGCTCGAGAGCGAGGACGAGGAAGCCGACGAGCTCACGGGCACGGGGGCGGCGACGGTCGCGGCCCCCGCCGAGGGCGAAGGAGAGGGAGAGTGAAGGTGAAGGTCAACTACGGTCACCGGGTCTCCCTCGTCACCTGCTCCGCCACGCTGGCCTTTGCGGTCGCGTGCGGCGGCGGCGGCGGTAGCTCCAGCGACGGCAACGAGTCGGCGACCACCGAGGGCGGCGAGGTCATCACCACGGCGGACGGCCAGGCGGTGACCGAGCGCGCGCACACCAACTGGGTGGAAGCGACCACGCTCTACGAGGAGGCCGAGCGGTCCGGGTGGAACCCGCGGCGCTGCGAAGCCGTCGCGGGCAAGTTCGACGCGGCCATCTCCGCGCAGCGTGGGAGCTTCCCCGAGGCGCAGTACATGGCCGGCCTCACGGCGGAGGCCTGCGGGGACAGCGGCGAGGCGCGGACCTTCTACGAACGCGCGCTTCAGGCCAACGGCGAGATGTGCGAGGCGCGCGTCGCGCTCGGGCTGCTGGATCTCTCCGCCGGGGACCGCACCGCGGCCCGGGAAGCCTTCACGAAGGCCATCGCCGATAACCCGACGACCTGTTCCAGCGGCTACGTGAACCTGGCCGCGCTCCAGCAGCAGGACGGCAGCGACGCCGAAGAGGAGGCGCTCCGGAACCTTCGCCGGGCGCTGGCCATCGAGTCCGAGAACCTGCCGGCCTTCAACACCATGGCGTTGCTCTACTACGAGCAAGGCATTCGCAGCCGCCGCAACCGCTCGTCCCTCGATCTGGCCGAGATCGTGTGCCGGCAGGCCCAGCTCCTTCAGCGCGACTACGCGCCCATCTACAACACCTGGGGCCTCGTGAAGATGGCCCGGGGCAACGTCATCGAAGCGCTGCGCTTCTTCGAGCGCGCCATCGAGCTCGACGAGAACATGTTCGAAGCGCAGATGAACTTCGGGCAGATCACGCTCTCGTTCCGCGGCTACGAAGACGCCCGGGCCGCGTTCGCCAAGGCCACGGAGCTCCGGCCGAACGACTACATGGCGCACCTGGGCCTTGGCGCCGCGCTTCGCGGACTCGAGCGTTTCCCCGAGGCGAAGGCCGAGTACGAGAAGGCCATCGAGCTCGATGGAGACCGCGCCGAGGCCTACTACAACCTCGGCATTCTCCACGGCGACTACCTGTCCGCCACGGTGGAGGATCCGCGCGTCGAATGGCGCATGGCCCAGCGCTTCTACGCGGACTTCCTGGAGCGCGCGCGTGGCAAAGACGAGTTCGAGGCGAAGATCACCGGGCTCGAGCGTCGCTGCAGCGAGCGCCGTCGCCGCCGCTCGAGCTCGAGCTGCCAGAACGGGCGCCTCCAGAACCTCGAGCAGTTCATCGAAGCGATGGACGAGAGCGAGCAGATCCAGGCCGAGGCCGACGCCATGCAGCGCGAGATGGAGCAGCAGCAGCCACAGCAGCAGCAGCAGCAGCAGCAGGCTCCGAGCGAGGGAGAGTCTCCCTCTGAGTGAACGCACGGCGCGCGGCGCCCTCTCGCTCGAGAGGGAACTTCGCGGCGGGCGCCGTGTCTGAGCGATTGAGTGACCCCACCGCGGCGCGTTGACGCGCGTCGGCGCCGATGGCTACGTTACCCCGATTTTCGGCCGCTATTTCGGCCCTGTTTCCGAGGCCTCGTGCCTCTTCGAGCGCCCCTTTGCGTCCCGAGACCCGTCCCATGAATCTCACCCAGCTTCTCCGCCGCGCCCTCCTCACGATCGCCCTCGCGTTCACCGCCGCCGCGCTGGCGCTCCCGGCTCCCGCCGCGGCGCAGGACGAGACCGAGTACGACTTCGAGGACGACCTCGTGTCCGGTGACCTCGTTCGACCCGATGGCGAGCTCTTGAACGTGCGCCGCCGCGGCCGCCGCGGGTCGCTCATCCGCACCCGGCAGAACTTCGTGCCGGAGATGCTCAAGTCCGTCGAGGACCTCTGAGATCGTGGTCGGCCGTCCCTCTCTCTGCACCCAACGCGAGGTAGCGTCTTGAGCACCAACGTTTCGATGACCTTCCGGATCTACGCGGGCGACGAGCTCGTGCGGACCGAGGAGCTGGAGCGCGAGATCATCAAGATCGGCAAGCTCCAGACGAGTCACCTTCGCATCGACGACCCGAACGTCTCGCGCATGCACGCGGTCATCGAGGTGTCCGGGCCGGAGGAGGTCTTCATCATCGACCTCGGCTCGGCGTCGGGCACCATCGTCAACGGGAGCAAGGTCAACAAGACGAAGCTCTCGAGCGGCGACACGCTCCAGCTCGGGGATACGCGCGTCGAGGTCGAGATCAGCGAAGCCAAGGCGGCCAAGGAGCCGGCCGCGGCGGCAGCCCCGGCCGCGGCGCCGGTGGCGAACCCCTTCGCGGCGCGGGCACCCGCCCCGGCGGCACCCGCCAACCCCTTCGCGACTCCTCTCGCGGCGGCGGCGGCAAGCGCGCCCGTCGATCCGGAGCAGGTGCAGTACGGCCTCGTCGCCTCGGGTCCGCCCGTCGCGAAAGAAGAGGTGGAGACCACCGAGCAGGCGGTCGAGGTAAGCGTTCTGTGGGGCGACCGGCAGGTGCTCCACGTGGAGCACCAGAACCCCATTCGCGCGTTCTACGTCGGGGAGCCCGGCGGCAAGGGCCAGGAAACGGACTTCCTCCTCGGCGCCGACGTGCTCGGTGCGGCGCGCATGCCTCTCGTCGTGCCCGCGGGCGCGGGCGTGGCTGCGGTCATCCCGGCGGGCGCGACCGGCACGGTCACCGTCGGCGACGCCACGCAAACGCTCGAGCAGCTCGCGGGCAAGCTTCAGCCCTGCGGGGAAGCGCCCGGCGCCAAGCAGTACCCGGTGCCCGCCAACGCCATCGTGCGCGTGGAGCACAAGGGCTTCACCTTCGTCACGAAGCCCGTGCAGGCCGGCAAGAAGATCGGCGGCGGCTTCAGCGTGGACTGGGGCCCGCTGAGCTACGTGCTCGGGTCCATGGCGCTCTTCGGCATCCTCCTCACCATCATGTACTTCATCCCGGAGCCGGCGGGCGGTCTGAACCTCGACCTGCTCAACACGGACTCGCGGCTCGTGAAGTACCTCATGGAGCCCCCGGCCACGGAGGAAGAGGAGACGCCCGAGTGGCTCGAGGAGTCCGA
>JBCCAW010000778.1:0-2166 GCA_039814655.1 Myxococcota bacterium
GATGAAGGCCGGCGTGCCCTCGAGGGGCCGGCCGAGGCTGGCCAGCTTCACGGTCCCGGTCAGGCGCCGCACGTTTGCCGCCAGCTGCCGGGCGCTGAGCGGCGTGCGGTAGCGGAGCGTATTGAACTGCACTTCGCCGAAGGCGAGGCCCTCGCGTGTCGCGGCCTGGCAGCGAGCCTCGAAGTCGGGAAAGAGCGTGGCATAGCCGCGGCTCGTGAGGAGCCGGATGCGTTCCGGCCGGGTCATGGCGGCGGCGACCGCGTCGCTCAGCTCGGCATCGTTCCCGGCCAGAAAGGTGCCCTCGAAGCGCGGAAGCAGCGGGCCGCGAGCGAGGTCCCGCAGCGTCGCGAAGGGCTCCATGACGACGATGTGGCGGATGCCCAGCTCGCGGAGTCGGGCCACCCGGTGCCCCGTTCCCCCGCCGAAGAGCACCACCGCGTCGAGCTCTCGCGCCTCCTCCGGTCCCATGAAGGCCCGGGCCTGGGCAACGGGGTCCACGGCGTCCTCGAGCCACACGTCGCCCACCCGGGCCGTGGTCGCACCGTTCGCGAGCTTGAGGACCTCGACCGCGTTCTGGGCGGGGGAGACCCCGAGCGAAGACGTGTGCATGCGAACGCGCGTTGCACGCGCCGTTCCGTACCAACGACCGCCCCGGGTCCGCGCGTGCCCTGCGCGCCGGCTCGGAAGCGCCAGCCTTTTGTCAGAGCGCCAGGCGAAGCGTCAGCCGTGCGCCGCCGGGCGCCGGGTCGATGGACGCGTTCACGTCCGTCGTCCTGCGCGGGCCGACGGCCCAACGGAGCACGTAGACGAGGGGAATGGTGAGCAGCGGCGCGCCGTGGAGCGCTACGAGGCCGGCGAGGGGCTGGTCCTGCGAGAACCGCAAACGCTCCGCGTTCGGCGTCTCGTGGTTCCGTCCGAGGTAGAGCCCGGCGCCGAGCGCGCCGGCGCCAGCCAGCCCCGCGACCCAGGCGCCCCAGGGCACCCCCTCGCGTTCCGGCAGCAGCAGCGGCATGGCCAGCGAAAGCAGGCCGGCGCCGCCGCCGCCGAGGGCGAGGCTTTGAATGCGCTGCAGCCGACGCTGCTCGAGCTGGTCCCGGAGCGCCGCGTCGCCCTGCTGGAGCCGCCGGTCGAAGCGGATGTCGTCGACGGCCTCGAGGTCCTGCTGGGTCTCCCGCCAGCGGATGTAGGTGCCCCAGCCGCCGGCCGTGGCGCCGATGCCCAGGAGCACGAAGCCGTATCCGAAGCCCAGCGAGGTGGGCGTGCGCCGGCCGGAGAAGGCCCCGCCCTGGGCTTCCGCCCGGTTGGAGACCACGTCGCGGTTGGCCACGATCCGAGGTCGGGCCGGGCCCAGGTCCACGCTCCGCTCTGCGCGTAGCGCCTCCAGCGCCTCGCGCCGTGCCTCGTCGTCTCCCGGGACAAAGCGAGCGCTGACGACGGCGCCGGCTGAGTCGATGCGCGCGAGATGAGCGGCCTCGCTCCCCTTCCAGGCCATCACCAGCGCCTCGACGCCCAGGGCTTCGCTCAGGCGCGCACCGTGGTCCGCGCGGAGCGCGTCGCGGCGCGCCGGCGACGCGTAGCGAAGCGCCAGGCCGCCGCCGTCCGCGTCGTCCAGCGCGCGGTCGAGGCTCACGGGCACCGCGAGCGCCGTCGTCTCCCCGCGGCGCAGCTCCACGGTCCGCACGCGTCCCGGGGTGGCGTCGCACTCCACCTGCACTGCGACGCGCCCCGGCGCGAGCAGCGCTTCGGCGCGCGGCGTCGTCCCCAAGCGCCGCCCCTGCACGCGCACCGCGCAGTCCCCCGGGTCCTGGTCCGACGCCGCGGTGACCACCAGCCGCGCGCCGAGGCGCTCGCGGGAAAGGCGCGCGCGCTCCAGCGCCCGGCGCACCCGCGGCGGATGAAGGTCCGCGTTGGGGGCCAGGTCCGGGACGAGCTCCAGGCAGCGGAGCCCGAGCCGTTCCGCGTCCTCGCTCCGGTTCTGCTGGAGGTGCGCGCGAAGGCCGAAGAGGCAGATGTCGCCCAGCGGTTCCGCGAGGTCGGGCCGGCGCCCGATGGCCGGGAGATGCGCTTCGGTCCGCGCGAGCAAGGTCTCGGCGTCGGCGCCGACGTCGTCGGCGAAGGCGACGCGCTGGAGAAGGGCCTGGCTTTGGGCGACGAGCTCGGCGGCCA
>JBCCAW010000696.1:0-2843 GCA_039814655.1 Myxococcota bacterium
CTCCTCGCCGAGTGCGCCCGCGCCGCTGCCGATACGCTGGACGACCCGCGGCGCGCCGAGCGATGCGCCGAAACGCTCCTCGAGGCCGTCGGTCGCATCGCCGCCGACGGGGCCCGGGCCGAGGGCCGCGAGGAGCGCTGGCTGGTCGAGGTCATCGGCGCCGCCATGGACGATGAGCCGCCGGAGGCCGCGCCGAGCATCCATCTCTCGGAGGCCGCGCAGGCGGCGGTCAGCCGAGGCTTTCGCGTGCGAGAGCGGAGCGTGCGGGAGAGCGGCACCCGCTTCTTCGTCCCGACGCCCTGGAATGACGTGCTCGCTGGAACGAGCGACGCGAGCCCCGCCGTCGCGGCGTTGGTCCACGCCTGGAGCGATGCGGACCCCGGCGCCGCGGAAGACGCGCTCGGTCGCCATGGCTCCCGGCTGGTGGCCGCGACGTCCGCCCCGGGCCTCGAGCGCCGACGCGCCTGGCGCGCGCTCCGTTTCCTGGTGCGCGACTGGGCCGGTCCCTGGCTCATGGCCGGACCGCTGAAACGCCACGGCGTCGCCCTCATGGAGCTCCAGCTCCGGGACCTCTCGGGCTGGCGTGCGGTGCTGGACCGAACCCAGGAGGCCCACGCGGAGGCCCTGGGCCTCGCCGACCAGGCCAAGGTCGCCGCACGCCGCACGCTCTTCGCCCGCGCCGGCGGCCAGGGGCTCGCCGCCGCCGCCGCCGTGGCCACCACGGAACGCGACCGGGAACGCCTGGGCCAGCTAGCCCTGCTCGCGTCGACGCTCCTCGACGACGAAAGCGCCGAAGCCATCGCCGCGGACCTGGCCCCCAAGATCGCCCAGCTCACGCTGGAGCTGGCGATGCTCTCCGCGGACTGAAACGGAAACGGAAACGGAAACGGAAACGGAAACTACGCCGGCACCCGCGACCCGTCCTTCGCCACGCCCAGCCGTTTCATCATCTTCTGCAGCCCGTAGCGGCTCAGCCCCAGGAGCTGGGCCGCTTGCGTCTGGTTGCCGTCGGTCCGGACCAGGGCCTCGCTCAGGAGCCGCGCTTCCAGCGTGCGCACCTGCCCCTTGAGGTCGAGGTCGCCGCTGAGGCCCTCGGGGACGCCGCGGGTCAGCGCCGGGCGGAGATGCTCGAGGCGTAGCTCGTCACCCGCCAGCACCAGCGCACGCTGCAGCTCGTTGTCGAGCTCCCGGACGTTGCCCGGCCAGTCGTAACGGGCCAGCGCCGCGAGCACCGCCGGAGCGACGCGGGTGCCGCCGTGGCCCCGGCGCGCGAGCAAGCGCTCCACGAGTGGCCCGAGGTCCGCGGACCGCTCCCGAAGCGGCGGCAGCGCCACGGTCACCACGGCGAGCCGGTAGTACAGGTCCTCGCGGAAGCGGCCATCGGCCACGAGCGCCTCGAGGTCACGGTGCGTCGCCGCGACCACGCGCACGTCCACGGCCCGCAGCTCCGTCCCGCCGACGCGCCGGAGCTCGCGCTCCTGGAGCACACGAAGCAGCTTGGCCTGCAGCGCCGGGCTCATCTCCCCGACCTCGTCCAGAAAGAGCGTGCCGCCGTGGGCGAGCTCGAAGAGCCCGCGGCGCATCTCCGAGGCCCCGGTGAAGGCCCCACGCTCGTGACCGAAAAGGGCGCTCTCGAGGAGCGTATCGCTGAGCGCCCCGCAGCTCTCGGCGACGAAGGGTGCGCGCGCACGCGCGCTGGCGGAGTGAATGGCCCGGGCCAGGACTTCCTTGCCCGACCCGCTCTCGCCGCGGAGCAAGACCGAGAGCTCCGAGCCCGCCACGCGAAGCGCGAGGTCGAGCGCCGCGCGCATCTTCGGGCTCTCCGCCACGACCTCCGGGACCCGGCCCCGGAGCTGCACCAACTCCTCGCGCTGCGCTTCCACGGTGGCGCGCAGATCCGCTTCGAGGAGCTCCAGGCGAAAGACGGCGGCGCGCTCGCTGCGAAGCCGCTCCGCGGCGTCGAGGGCACGCCCGAGGAGCCCGGCGAGGCTCTCGAGGAGCGCGCGGTCCGCCTCGTCGAAGGCCGCCGCACGGAGCCGGTCGTCCAGGTAGAGGGCCGCGCGCCCTTCCCGCAGCGGCGCCGCGAGCACGCTCCGCACGGCGAGCTGGTGCACACTCTCCGCATCCTCGAGACGCACGTCCGAGAGGGCGTCGACGGAGGCGAGGGCGGCCTCACCGGCGAGGGCATGGGTGATCACGCTCCGCGAGAACGCCGCTGCCCCGCGAATCTCCGGCGACGCTGCGTCCACGCGAAGGGCGCCGGAGTCGTCGCGAACGACGAAGAGGGCTCGCTCGGCGCCCGTGAGCAGGAGAGCCGCCTCGAGCGCATGGGCCACGATGCGCTCGGGACGCTCCGACCGATGAAGGCGCTCGGCCCAGGACGCGAGCTGCTTCCAGCGGTCGTCGCCGGCCACGGAGGGCGTGGAGGCCGGGGCCGGAGCGTAGCGCTGGAGCACGCGCTCGAAGCGCGGCAGACGGCGGAAACGAGCGCGGGCCGCCACGGGCAGGCTCGCCGCCGCAGCGTCCAAGAGCTCCCGCAGCTCACGCCCCTCGGCCTCCGCCGCGGAGGTGTCACCCTGGGCCTCGGCCCGGTCCAGCCGGGCCAGGTGCCAGGCCAGGCGCCGGTCCCAGACGGCCGGCGGCGACGCCGAGTCGAGGAAGGGCGCATCGTCGCCCGCCGCCACCGCCAAGCGCGCCGCGGCGAGCTCCGCTTCCCACCCCGCGGCCTGCCGGAGCCATCGGCGCGTAGCCTCCGGGGCGGCCGTGACGAAGAGCGCCGCCGCCTGACCCCGACGCGCCGGCGCCGCGTGGGCCGGCGCGCGCTCCACGGCCGCGTCCGCCAG
>JBCCAW010000341.1:0-6427 GCA_039814655.1 Myxococcota bacterium
CTACTCCGCACCCTTCCGCGCGCCGGCGGCTTGCGCGTGCTGCGTCAATGGGGCGGCTGCTACGACCTGACGCCGGACGGCAACCCCATCGTTGGCCGCACGGAGGAGCTCGAGGGGCTCGTGCTGCTCTGCGGCTTCATGGGGCACGGCTTCATGATGGCGCCGGTGATGGGCAAGCGCGTGGCCGAGCACCTCGTGCACGGCTCCCATGGCGAGCTCTTCGAGCGCTGGAGCCTGTCGCGCTATCGCACGGGGAAGCTGCTCGAGGAGACGATGATCCTCGGGTGAGCCGCGCCGCCGCCGCGACGCTCAGGGGCTGATCACCTCGTGGGCGACGATGGTCTCGCCGGCTTCATCGGCGAGGATGACGCTCCCGGACGGGTCCACGAGGGCCGTGGTGCCTGCGGGCGTCGCGAAGCGGAGCGCCACGTTGAGCGTCAGCGCGTCGGCGGGCTCGAGCACGGAAAGAGACGTGCCCGTCGCCGCGGCCAAGCCCTCGGCCTCGAAGATGCCTGCGGCCTCGAGGAGCGCGTGCGTCCCGCCATTGGTCGCCGGTCCCTCGAGCACGACGATCACGCCGCCGCGGCGGGCGAAGGTCGCGAGGGCGCGCCGCCAGCGCGACCCGAGGAGGGCGAGTTCGCTCTCGCTGGCGAGCACCTGCGGGTAGACCAGGAAGACGTCCGTGCGCCCGAGCGTGCTCGTCACGTCCTCGGCGTCGACGTAGGTCTCGACGAAGCGCCGGCCTCGCTCTCGCTCGATGCGGTCCAAGGCGTCGGCTCCGCCGGCGAGGCTCTCCGGTCGACTGTCGGCGGTGTAACTGTTCACGCGAACGGGGCTCCCGGCGCCGAGGGACACGGCATTCCCGAGGAGCCGCTCGAAGGCGCGAATGCTGCTCTCGAAGTCGTGGCCGATGACCACCACGTGCCCCGCCACCGCTTCGTCGCAGGCCCCCTCGTTGCAGAGCCCCGTGGGACACGGCACGCCGCATCCCCCGCAGTTCGCATTGTCCGTCGCGAGGTCGACGCACAGACCCCGGCAGAAACTCGTGGGGTCCGTGCAGACGTCCTGGCAGGTCCCGGCCGCGCAGACCTCGTCGAAGGCGCAGGCCACGCCGCACGCGCCGCAGTTGGCCGGATCGGTGTTGGAGTCGACGCAGGTGTCGTCGCAGGCTCGCTCCCCGACATCGCAGGCCAGCTCGTCGCCGCCCATGTCACCGCCGCCCAGGTCGCCGCCGCCCATGTCGCCAGCGCCCATGTCGCCAGCGCCCATGTCGCCGCCGCTCATGTCGCCCGCGCCCAGATCCTGGACGAAGGCATCGGAACCCGCGTCCGGGGTCCCGGCATCTCCGGGAGCTCCGTCGAGGCCCGGGCCCGCGTCGCCCTCGCAGACGCCGCTCGTGCAGACGCCGCTCACGCAGGAGAGGCCGCAGCCGCCGCAGTTCGCCGGGTCGCTTGCCGTATCGACGCAAAGGCCCTGGCACTCGGACCGGTCGTCCTCGCAGTAGAGACCCACTGCCGAGCTGCATCCGGCGAGCGCCAGGGCGGCCGCCACCTCGATGATCCGCTGGCTCATTCGTCCTCTCCCTCGTCCTCATCGTCCAGCGGCGCCGCCTCGCGGGTCTCGGCAGCGGCGCCCTCGAGCGTGCGCACCTCGACGCTCATGCCCCCGAAGCGCGCGGGGGAGATCACGTGGCTCACCTCCGCGCGCGTCTGCACGAAGATCTCCACGCGCCGGTTCAGCTCGTGGATGTCCTCGCTCTCGCCCCAGCCCCGGGGCCGGGTCTCGCCGAGGCCCACGGCCGTGACCCGGTCCTCCGTGACGCCCGCGGCCACGAGCGCGTCGCGCACGGCGTTCGCGCGCTGCTCGCTGATGCGCTGGTTCACGGCGTGCGGGCCGAGCTCGCATGCGTGTCCTTCGACGCGGATGTTCCCCCACTCCGGGTGCTGGCGAATCAGCTCGACCACCGCTGCGATCAGCGGGTCCGCGACGTTCTTCAGCTCCGCGGAGCTGAACTGGAAGAGCACGCGCTCCTCGAGCACGATGTGGTCGTCGACGAGCTCCACGAGACCGTGGTCCGGGCACCCGTCCTCATCGTCGATGCCGTTGACGCGCTCGGCTTCGAGGGGGCAGTGGTCCTCCAGGTCCGGGACCCCGTCCCCGTCGTTGTCCGGCTCCGGGCACCCGTCGCCGTCCTCGAAGCCGTCCATGTCTTCCGGCTGCCGCGGGCAGGCGTCGTCGGCGTCGGCGATGCCGTCCTCGTCGTCGTCGAGGTCCGGGCACCCGTCCGAGTCTTCGAAGCCGTCGTGGTCTTCCGGCACGTCCGGGCAGGCGTCGACGTCGTCCGGCAGGCCGTCGTCGTCCCGGTCCCGGGGCGGCTCAGGTTCCGCGTCCGGCACCGCCGTGGCGGTCGTGCGTGCGTCGAAGAAGGCGACCTGGACGTTCACGCTGAGCACGTGCGCGTGGCTCTCCTCGAGGCTCTGCGCCGTCTCGAACACCGTCTCCCAGCGAAGCACCGGGGAGAGGTCGAGGGGGCCGAGGGCGAAGCCCCACCCGAGGCCGCCCGCCATGACCGGGCGCACGCTTCCGCCGGTCAGGGCGCCGCCGGCGCCGAGCTCGAGGAAGGGGCCGAGACCGCGCGCCGCGTCGTCGCCGAAGCCCGTCCAGGGGCGGAAGCGCGCCCGGCCGGTGAGGGCCGTGATCGATGCCGCGCCGGGCTCGTCGACGCCGGCGATGCCCACGCTCTCGCCGTTCGACAGCACGCTCAGGTCGAGTCCGCCGCCGAGGAGCAGCCACGGCGTCACGCCGCGGAGCAGGCCAACGCCGAGGCGTGGGCCGGGCCCGAAGCGGTCTCGCTGCGCCGTGACCACCGGCGCGGCGAGGCCCCCTTCCAGCGTGAGGAGCGTGGCGTCCTGAGCCCGGACGGAGCCCGGGGCGAAGGCGAAGAGCAGCGCGAGCGTGAGCCCGACCGCACGGAAGAACCGAAGGCGCATCGTGCGCCTACGGAACGACCCGGCTGCGTCGGGTTTTAGGGGGCCTTCGAGGCGCTAGCGGCGTCGAAGACCTTGCCCGGGTTCAGGATCCCCGCGGGGTCGAGGGCTCCCTTCAGCGCCCGGAAGAGCGCGAGCTCCTCGGGCCCCCGAGAGTAGGCGAGCCACTCGCGCTTCAGGAGCCCGATGCCGTGCTCCGCGGAGACGCTGCCCCGGTGCTTCTGCACGAGCTCCATGAGCGCGGCGTCCGCTTCGTGCGTGCGCGCGAGGAAGGCGTCCTTCGCCAGGTCCTCCGGCTTCATCACGTTGACGTGCAGGTTGCCGTCGCCGATGTGGCCGAAGAGGCAGAGTTCGAAGTCCGGGTAGCGGGCGTCCATGAGCGCCTCGAGCTCGCCGCAGAACGCTGGCAGCCCGGCGATGGGAAGGGAGATGTCGTTCTTGTGGGGCAGCCCCGTGCCGCTCAGCGACTCGCTGATGCCCTCGCGGAGGCTCCAGAGGTGCGTCGCCTGCTCGTGGCTCGCCGCGCGCGTCCCGTCGAGCACGAGCTCCTTCTCTAAGAGCTCCATCATCCAGCCGTCGAGGGCGTCCTGGTCCGGCGCTTCGACTTCGACGAGCACGTAGTGCGTCGCGTCGGTCTCGAGCGGGCTCCGCAGCCCGCGGTGCCGGGCGACGCGGAGCAGGCAGCGGTCCGTGAACATCTCGAAGGCGCTCAAGGTGAAGGGCCCCTGGCGCGCGGCGCGAAAGAGGTCGAGCACGGCGCCGAGGTCCTGGGCGGCAAACAGAAAGACGTCCTGCCGCCCGGGCGCCGGGGCGAGCTTGAGCACCGCCTCGGTGATGACGCCGAGCGTGCCTTCGGAGCCGATGAAGAGCTGCCGGAGGTCCGGGCCCGTGTTGTCCTTCTCGAGGGCTCCGCCCAGCTCGAGGAGCTCGCCGCGGGCCGTGACCACCGTCAGGCCCAGCACCCATTGGCGCGTGAGGCCGTAGCGGATGACCTTCACGCCACCGGCGTTGGTGGCGAGGTTGCCGCCGACCTGGCTCGAGCCCTTGGACGCGAAGTCCACGGGCCAGGTGAGCCCATGGGCCTCGGCGGCGCGATGCACGGCTTCCGTGATGGCGCCGGCCTCGACGCGCACCGTGGCGCCCACGGCATCGACGGGGTGGATGCGGTTCATGCGCTCGAGGCTGAGCACGAGCTCGCCGTCCTTGGCCACGGCGCCGCCGGCGAGGCCCGTGCGCCCCCCGGAGGGCACGACCGGTAGCTGGTGCGCGCTGGCCACGCGCAGGATGGTCTGCACCTCGGCGGTGCTTCGCGGGAAGACCACGGCCGAGGGGGCCGGGTCATAGACCCGCGTCCAGTCCTTGCCGTACTCCTGCAGCTCAGCCTCGGCGTAGGTCACCCGGCCCTCCGGCAGTGCCTCCTCGAGGGCCCGGAGCCCCTCGGCGTGCGCGGAGACCTCAGGCACCGCTCAGGATCCGCGCCTGGCGTGTGGTCTCGAGGCGTTCGAGCTGCTCCACCACGGCGCCGGCGCCGCTCTGCTCGATGTCCATGAGCAGGTAGCCGACGCTCGGGTCCGTCACGAGCACCTGCCCGAGAATGTTGCCGCCCTTGTCGGCGACGATGCGGTGCACGTCCCCGAGCACGCCGGCGACGTTGTCGTGGATGTGCTGCACGCGCACGCAGCCGGCGCGCGGCGGCAGGTCCGCCTGCGGGAAGTTGACCGCGCCGAGCGTCGCGCCGAGGCCCAGGTACTTGATGAGCTTGCCGCTCACCTCCTGGCCGATGTTGACCTGCGCCTCCTGCGTCGAACCACCGATGTGTGGCGTCAGGATGACGTTGTCGAGGGCCGCCAGATCGGTCTCGAAGACGTCGTCGTTGGCCCGGGGTTCCTCGGGGTAGACGTCGAGCGCCGCGCCCTCGAGGTGTCCACTCCGAAGGGCCTCGGCCAGCGCCGAGAGCTCCACCACGTTGCCCCGGCTCAGGTTCAGCAGGTAGCTCCCGCGCTTCATCTTGGCGAGCTCGCCGGCGCCGATCATGTCCTTCGTCTCCGGCGTCGCCGGGACGTGCAGGGTCACGAAGTCGCTCGCCGCGAGCAGCGCATCCAGGCTCTTCGCCGGCTGGTTGTTGCCCATGGGGAGCACGTCGACCACGTCGTGAAAGAGCACCTTCAGGCCAAAGGCCTCGCCGAGCACGCCGACCTGCCGGCCGATGTGGCCGTAGCCCACGATGCCCATGGTCTTGCCGCGGATCTCGTAGGCCTTCGCCGCGGATTTCTTCCAGGTGCCCTGGTGCATCTGCGTGTTTCGGTCGCCGAGGCGCCGGGCCAAAAAGACGATCTCCGCCATCACCAGCTCGGCCACGGAGCGCGTGTTGCTGAAGGGCGCGTTGAAGGCCGGGATGCCCACGCCGTGCGCGGCCTCCAGGTCGATCTGGTTCGTGCCGATGCAGAACGCGCCGATGGCGCGTAGCGAGCCCTTGCTCGCCTCGAGCACCTTGGCGGTCATCTGCGTCTTCGAGCGGATGCCGACGGCCACGGCGCCGTCGAGCGTCGCGATGAGCTCGTCTTCCGGGAGGGACTTCGGAAGCAGCTCCACGGCGTAGCCCGCGGCCTCGAGGTTCGCCTTGGCGCCAGGGTGGATGTTCTCGAGGAGGACGATGCGTTCCTGCGTCACGGAGCTCTCCGGGGAGGCCTCGAGGGAGTCCTCGAGGCGGTGAGGTTGGTCACCTACCGTCGATCGCCCCGGGGTCAAGGGGCGCACACGCGTCGCTGACGCTCAGGCCACCACCGGGAGCCCGGCTTTGGCCTTCGCCCGCTGCGTGCTTCGTCGGTCGATGCGGTCGCTGGGCCGGACGATGGCGCGCCGCGGCCGGTCCTCCGGCAGCGCGGTGAAGGCCCGCTCCCAGTCGCGAAAGCGCCCGCCGGCGTGCACCGCGTCGAGCACGGCCCGACCCTCCGCGGCGCCGCCCTGCGCCAGCACGTATTCGACCCAGGCCCAGCGGGCGCTCGTCGCCCGGAGGTCCACGCGGCCCTTCACGCCCTTGCGGAGGCGTTTCAGGCGCCGCTCCACGGTCTTGATGCCCGCGTAGGGCGCGCCGTCGAGGGGCGTGTTTCGCTTCGCGCAGAAGGGCGCGATGCCCAGGGAGAGGGGGATGATCTTCGAGAGCTCCAGGCTGAAGGCCACGAGCTCGTCGATGTCCTCCTCGGTCTCCGTGGGGAGCCCGACCATCATATAGAGCTTCAGGCGCTTGAAGCGGTGCGCGCGCGCGAGCTCCGCGGCCTTGACGAGCACGTCCTCTCGGGCCCGGCGCTGCACGAGGTCCCGGAGCCGCGGGGGGGGGGCGGCGCGGGCCGGGGGGGGCACCGGGTTGGCGCCCCCGCGCCGCGCCCCGGGCCGCCCGGGGGGGGGGCGGGCGGGGCGCAGCGCGCGCAGCCCCCCCCCCC
>JBCCAW010000050.1:0-17231 GCA_039814655.1 Myxococcota bacterium
CAGCGGGATGTCCTCCCGCCGTTCCCGGAGCGGCGGGAGGCGGATCGGGAAGACCTTGAGGCGATAGTAGAGGTCCTCGCGAAAGCGCCCTTCGCGCACTTCGGCCTCCAGGTCGCGGTTCGTCGCCGCCACGATGCGCGTGTCGACGCTGAGCGGGCGCGGCGCGCCGATGGGCCGCACCTCGCCTTCCTGGAGCACGCGAAGGAGCTTCGCCTGGAGCGCGAGGGGCATCTCGCCCACCTCGTCCAGGAAGAGCGTGCCCCCGTGGGCGAGCTCGAAGAGGCCCTTCTTGTCGTCCGTCGCGCCCGTGAAGGAGCCCTTTTTGTGACCGAAGAGCTCACTCTCGAGCAGGTTCTCGGGCAGCGCCGCGCAGTTCTGCGCGACGAAAAGCTTCTCCCGGCGCGGGCTCTCGTAGTGGACGGCGCTCGCGACGAGCTCCTTGCCCGTGCCCGTCTCGCCCTCGATGAGCACGGTCACCCGCGTGCCGACCACCTTGCGAAGCAGATCGAAGACCTCCTGCATGGCCCGGGACTCGCCGATGATGCCGCCGTGGCGGCGCCGCTCCTCCCGCGCCTTGAGGTAGGTGTTCTCGTTGCGCTGGCGTTCTTCGGCGACGCGCAGCCGCCCCACGAGCCGGGCGCGCACGAAGCCCTGGCTGGCAGCCTGGGCGAGGAGCGCGAGGACCTCGAGGTCCGTCTCCTTGAAGATGCCCTGGGCCGCCCGGTTGTCGGCCTGGAGCACGCCGAGAATCGCGTCGCCCTGCCAGAGCGGCACCCCGATGGTCGAGAGGATCTGGGCCGCCATGAGCGACGCGGTCTCGCCCACGTCGCGGCGCGCGTCCGCGGCGAGCACCGCGGCGCGCTCCCGCACCACCTTCTTGAACACGCTTCGCGTGATGGGGATGGCCGTGGCCGAGCGACCTGCGTCCCGAACGCGCGTGCCCATGGGGACGTAGCGCGAGCTCGCCTGGAGCCGGCCGTCCTCGCCGGGCTCGCGGAGCGCGAGGGTCACGTGCGTGGCGCGGCTCAGGAAGCGAAACACCGCCGCCGCTACCGCGTCGAGCACCTCGTCGACGTCCACGGCGGCGCTGATCTCCTTCTGCGCCTCGTAGAGCTGAGCGAGCAGCTCCCGGTCCGCCGCCGCCTCGACTTCGCCGAGCGCGTCGACGTTCCGCGAGGAGACGATGCGCGCGCCGTCGTCCTCGTCCTCGTCGCTGAGCACGACGGAGACCTCCACGGCGCCTTCCAGCTCGCCGAGGAGGATCGTGTCGCCGTCCTCGAGGGCCAGCGCGCGCCCGGGCTCGGCCGTCAGATCGTGGAGCGCGCCCGCGCGGCGCACGTGGGTCCCGTTCGTGCTGTGGTGGTCCCGCAGCACGTAGGACTCCCCCGTATGAACGATGGAGGCGTGCTCCGCCGAGACGTGAGGTGCGGCGAGGGCGAGCTCGTTGCTCGCGTTCCGCCCGAGGCGGACGAGCTCCTCGCCGCTCTCCACGCGCGCGCCCGCCGCGTCGCCGGTCCTCACTTCCAGTCGAATCATCGGCGTGTCCACCATACGTGAAGGCGCCCGCCGACGTGGGAAAACCCGGTCCGGCGACCTCTTTGGTCGCCCTCGCCGGCCTCCCTCAGCTCGCGCGCACCTTGAGTCGGGCCTCGATGGGAAGCGCTTCTCGACTGAACTGGGTCCAGATGGCGCGCCCCTCCTCCACCCGCCGCAGCTCCTCGATCTTCTCCACGGCCGCCGGCGCACCCGCGACGGCGATGCGGTCGAGGGCCTGCACCGCCGAGAGCCGCACCTCGATGCTCGCCGCGCCGAGCTTCTCCGTGAGCTTCGCGATGGCCTCCGCGTTGCCGACGGCCAGACGACCGAGCATGAAGGCCGCCTTGCGCACCGTCTCTGCGTCGCTGTCGTCCATCATGCGCAGGTAGCACGCCACGTCCTCGTCGCAGCTCTCGGCAACCTCGAAGGACTTCGCCGCGGTGCTCTGGAAGTTGGTGTGATAGGCGTCGCCTTCGTTCGCCGCGAGCCAGCTCTTGGCGCGCGCCGACTCGTCTTTCGTGGCGAGGAGCGCGTAGGCGAGCATGGCCTGGATGCGGACCTCCGGGTGCGTGTCGCCGCTCGTGGCCTGCGCGAAGAAGAAGTCGAGGTAGCTCGCGTCGTAGGCCTGGCGCATCGCCGCCAGGAGCTGAGCCCGACGCTGCACGCCCCGGAAGCCGTCGCCGGCGTTCTCGTAGGCCGCGAGGAGCACCGCCTTGACCTGCTGGCTCTCGGCGCCGCCGAGGTTGAGGCGCACGAGGGCGATGGAGCCGTTGACGCGCCGGTCCGGGTCCCCGGCCTGCGCCTCGGCGAGGAGCGGCTCGAAGGCCTCCGGCAAGCCCAGGTTGCCGAGCACGTAGGTGGCCTCACCGCCGGTGATCTGGGCCACGCTCATCTGCGCCGCCGCCTGCTCGTCCCGGGCCTTCACGGCCTCGATGTAGGCCGCGGCGATCTCCTTGGCCGCCTCGTTTTCGCCACGCAGGAGCGCCAGCAGCGGCGCCACGGCGGGACGGCCGATGCGAACGAGGCCTTCGCCAGCGACGTCGTTCATGCGCATGGCCGGGTTCGAGGGCGAGAAGAGGAAGAGCCCCTTGATCATCGGCTCGATGAGCTCCGCGTCGCCAAGCTTGCCGAGCGCGGCGGCGGCGAGGCGGTTGAACTGGAAGCTCTGCTCCTCGGTCTGTGCCATGGCCACGCGCACGAGATGCGGAGCCGCCCGCGGGTCCTCGAGGCCGCCGAGGGCCCGAATGAGCTCCACGCGGAGCCGGTTGTCCACGGGGCGGGCCTGACGGATCTTGCCGAGCGCAGCGCCGAGGGCCTCGATGACCTCGCCCTTCTGGCCGTCGTCGAGGTCCATGTACTGGAAGGTCTTCGCGGCGAGCATGGCGTGCTCCTCGCTGACCTCCGGGCGCCAGTCGAGGGCCACGAGGAGCGCCGGAATCGTCCGCGGCTCCCGCATCTCGTTCATGAGCGTGAGCATGCTGAGACGCGCCTGGCTATCGGCGGGGTTGTCGATGTAGGCGCGGTTGAGCTTGTCCGCGACTTGGTCGGCGAAGGCCTTCACCGGGGCCGCGGTGCGGTCGCTCCCGTTGTCGGCGAGCACCGTGCCGTAGAGGCGCTGGAGGTTCGCGATGGCGCCGGGCCGGCGGACCGGGTCCGCGAGCTCCTCGGCCTGACCCGCCGGGTCGTCGGGGTCCGCCTTGCAGCCGACCAGGCTCAAGACGACGGCCAGCACCCAGGAGACTCGGAGGCCAGCGAGGTGTCCGATACGCATGCTCATGAGGGTTCCTCCCCGAGGCGCGGCGGCCTGCGGCGACGCAGTCCCCGGCTCACACCCCGCACGCCATCCCTACGTTGGGAGGGCGAGCAGCGTCAAGCAGCGGCGCGACGCCACGTGAGCGAGGCCTCGCTCGACGCTAGCTCGCGAGATCCCAGCGCAAATCGACGCGACCCCGAGCGCCGGTGAGCCGAAGCACGACGAAGTCCGCGCCTTCGGGGATGCTGGGGGACCCGTCCTCCCGAAGCGCGGGAAAGACGACGCGAAACGCCTGCCGCCAGGGCCCAATACTCGGGAAGTAGACGCGCTCGGCGGCCGTTGGCCGCCGGAGACGTTCGATTTCGACGGGCGCCGTCTGCGCGCCCTCGGGATCCACGAGCAGGACGCGCCACGCGGTCGAGCGCGCCGCGAGGTTCCCCTCGCGGTAGTACTGACCGGCCAGCGTCACGAAGAAGCGGTGGTTTGCCCCGGCGTCGGAGAGCGTGGCCTGCAGGAGCGCCTCGCGCTGATCCGGCAGGAGCGCATGGTCCTGCGCGTAGCGCACCACGTAGGCCCAGCGGAAGTCCCAGGCCTCGAAGGTGGCCGTGACCCGGAGCACGTCCTCGAGCTCGGTCCAGGCGAAGGCCTCGGCGTCCCGGGTCCAGCGGCCGTACACGCGGCGATAGTCGCTCGCGACGTAGTCCCGCGGCCCCGTCTCGATGGCGACGGGACGCGACGTCGCGCAGGCGAGCCCGAGGGAGAGGAGGAGAAACGCGGCGGGCGTTCTCCGGGCGCCGCCCTCCGTGCCGGCGCTCACGGCGCCGCCTCGGGCGTCGCGTCCCCCATGAAGTCGCGGCGGCGATAGAGCGAGACGAAGGCATGGCCCGCCGCTTCGATGGCTTCGCGCGCGCCTTCTTCCCGGTCGACCACGGCGAGCACCCCGGCCACCACGAAGCCCGCATCGGTGAGCGTCTGGGCCGCGCGGATGGTGGAGCCACCCGTCGTCACCGTGTCCTCCAGAATGGCGAGGCGGGCGCCGTCCAGGTGATCCGCGCCTTCGAGCTGCTTTTTGGATCCATGCCCTTTGGCCTGTTTGCGCACGTAGACGGCGTCGAGGGGCGCGCCCTCGAGCGCGCTCACGGTGGCCACGGCGGAAGCGAGGGGACAGCCGCCGAGCTCGACGCCAGCGACGGCGCCTACGGGTCCCGGCAACCCCGCGAGCGCCGCGCGGAGCGCGCGCCCGACGAGCAGATGCCCTTCGGCGCGAAGCACCGCGGGCTTGCAGTCGATGAAGAAGTCGCTCTCGCGCCCGCTCGTCAGCGTGAAGCGACCGCGGCGAAAGCCGGTGCGGCGAAGGAGCTCGAGCAGCGCGTCGTCACTCATGCGGGGCCTCGCGCGCCGCGACGCCGGGCACGCACACGCCCGAAGCGCGGCATCGACCTGCGCTCCGGAGCAGCCGCCGGCGCGGCGCCCGCGGCGGAGACGGGGACCTTCGCGGCGGACTGGTGACGCGTACGGCGAGGCGGGGAGGCGGGGTCCGGGACGGGGTCGGGGTCGGGGTCGGACACGGAGTCGGACACGGACACGGAGTCGGAAACGGAAACGGAGTCGGAAACGGACACGGACACGGAGTCGGACACGGAGTCGGACACGGAGTCAGACACGGAGTCAGACACGGAGTCAGACACGGAGTCGGACACGGAGTCGGACTCCGTCGGTCGGCGCAGGGACGGGGCGGGTCCGCCGACCCAGGTCGGAGCCGGGGCGCCGGTGAAGGTGTGGACGGCGGGGTCGTAGCCCGAGAGCGCCGGCTCCTCTGCCAGCGGGCCCATGAAGAGCTCGCCACGGAAGCGGGCGCCGGGGACGACGCGAACGCGTGGCGCCCGCAGGTCGCCGACGACCGCGGCCCCCTCTTCGATGCGCACGGACTCGTCGCCGTAAGCGTCACCCTTGAGCACGCCGCGCACGGTCACGCGCTGCGCGTGCACGTGGCCGCGCACGAGGCCGCCGCGCTCGACGAGCAGCGTCCCGTCGACGCGCACGGGGCCTTCGACGGCACCGACGACGACCAGGTCGCCCTCTCCTTCCACGCTTCCGACGAAGCGGAGACCCGCCGGGAGCACCGAGGCCTTGAGCCGCGCGCTCACGCCAGCTCCGGGGGCAGCTCGAAGTCCATGTCGATGGTGCCGAGCAGCATGCCGCCGTCGTCGAGGCCGACCCGGGACGCCCTCACGTGTCCACGGAGCGTCCCGCCTTCGCGGACCAGCACGGCGTCCGCGTGCACGTCACCGACGACGAGGCCTTCGACGCTCAGGCTGCGGACGCGAAGCGGGCCTTCTTCCGCGCCGGGGGCGTCCGGGTCGGCCACGGCGACGGCGCGCCCCCCCGGCGCCACGCGCAGATCACCGGCCAGCTCGAGCTCGCCCTCGAGGCGCCCTTCGAGGTCGAGGTCTCCGCGCCCTTCGAGGCGCCCGCGGAGCACGAGGCCAGGGCCGATCACCCCGCGGGCGCGTTGCGGGGGGCGCTGTCGCCGGGCGGTCATGCGCGGGACGCTAGCAGCTCGTCGTTTTCCGACGCTACAGCCCCGTGGGGGGCTCGGACCGCCGCCGGCCCGCATGCGCCGAGGCCCGCCGTCTGATAGGGCGCCGAAGTAACGAGGGCGCGCGCGACACGTCCGCCACGCAAGATCATGACCACCACGGCGGACCCCCGCGGCGCGAACGGTGAGCCTGAGCGGCTCACCCTGGACGACCTTCTTCGGCCCTTCGTGGAGGCGGAGACGCCGCGGCATGGCTGGCAGATCGGCACGGAAGCCGAGAAGTTCGGCGTGTTCGCCGACGGACGACCGCTGCCCTATGAGGGGCCGCGAAGCGTGCGGACGGTGCTCGACGCCCTGGTGCACCGCCACGGCTGGAGCGAGGTGCGCGAGGTGGAAGGCGGCGAGGTCGTCGCGCTTCGCCGGGGCCGAGCGTCCATCACCCTCGAGCCCGGCGCCCAGCTCGAGCTCAGCGGGTCGCCGCTCGACACCATCCACCAGACCTGCGCCGAGTTCCGCGGGCACATGGCCGAGCTTCGCGACGTGAGCGCGGAGCTCGGCGTCACCTGGCTCGGCCTCGGCTTTCACCCCTTCGCGCGCCAGGACGAGCTGCCCTGGGTACCGAAGCTCCGCTACGGCGTGATGCGCGAGTATCTGCCGACGAAGGGCCGCTACGCCCACGACATGATGCGTCGCACGGCGACGGTGCAGGCGAACTTCGATTTCGACGATGAAGCCGACGCCATGAGCAAGCTCCGCGTGGGCGTGCGTCTCGGGCCCATCGTGACGGCCATGTTCGCCAACAGCCCCTGGGTCGAAGGCGCGGCCACCGGCGAACGCACGCGCCGGAGCCGCGTATGGACCAGCGTGGACCCGGACCGGACCGGCCTGCTGCCCTTCCTTTGGAAGGACGACGCCGGGTACCGCAGCTACGTCGAATGGGCCCTCGACGCGCCCATGTTCATGGTGAAGCGCCACGGAAAGGTCGTCGCGAACACCGGGCAGACCTTCCGCGACTTCATGGACCGCGGCTTCGAAGGCACGACGGCGCGCAGCGAGGACTGGGAGTCGCATCTCAACACGCTCTTCCCGGAGACGCGGCTGAAGCGCACGCTCGAGGTCCGGCAGGCCGACGGCCAGGGAACGGCGCTCCTGTGCGCGCTTCCGGCGTTGTGGAAGGGCGTGCTCTACGACGAGCGGGCGCTCGAGGCCGCGGAGGCCATGAGCGCCGGCTTCGGCCATGATGAGCTCGCGGGGCTTCAGGAGGCCGTGGCAGACCACGGGCTCGGCGCGACGCTGGCGGGCCGGCCGCTCCTCGAGTGGGCCCGGGACGTGCTCGAGCTGAGCGAAGCGGGCCTCGCTCGCCTCGGGCATCTCAACGGGCGCGGCGACGACGAGCGCATCCACCTCGCGCCGCTCCGATCGCTCCTCGCGCGTGGCCAGAGCCCCGCCGACGCGCTTCGCGCGCAGGTGCCCGGCGGGCGGCCCGAGGTGGACGCCATCATCGCGGCCAGCCGCATCAGCGCGGGCGTGGTCTGAGCGCTCCGGGCGTCAGTCGGCCTCGACCGTGAGGCGCACCCAGGCGCGTTTGCCGGCCTTGATCACGTAGGTCCGGCCCGCCACGAGCTGCGCCTTCGGGTCCGCGACCTTCGCGCCATCGACCTGAAGCCCGCCCTGCTCGAGGCGGCGCCGTCCGTCGGAGCTGCTCTTGAGCACGCCCGCCTCGGCGAGGGCCTTCGGGAGCCACACGCTCTCGCCTTCGATGGCGAGCGTGAACTCCGGCATGTCCGTGGGGACCTCCCGGCGTGCGAATTGCGCTTCCCACCGGGCCTCGGCGGCGTTGGCGGCCTCGGCGTCGTGAAAACGCGCGACGACCTCCTTGGCCAGGCTCATCTTGGCCTGCTTGGGGTTCAGGGCGCCGCGCGCGCAGGCGGCCTTCGTGGCGGCGATCTCCGCTTTGGGCACGCGGCTCAGCAGCTCGTAGTAGCGCCACATGAGCGCGTCCGAGATGCTCATGAGCTTGCCGAGCTGCTCCTCCGGTGCCTCGGCCACGCCCACGTAATTGTCGAGGGACTTGCTCATCTTGTCCCCGACGATGCGGCCGCCCTCCTCCCGGGCGCTCAGGCCCTCGAGGAGCGGCGTGGTCATCACGATCTGCGGCCGGAGCCCGTGCTCGCGCATCAGCTCGCGACCCACCAGCAGGTTGAAGAGCTGATCGGTCCCGCCGAGCTCCACGTCGGCCTCGAGCACGACGGAGTCGTAGCCCTGCGCCAGCGGGTAGAGCAGCTCGTGGAGGGAGATGGGCCGGCCCTCCGCGTAGCGCTTCTTGAAGTCGTCGCGCTCCATCATGCGCGCGAGCGTGTAGCGGCCCGCCAGACGAATGACGTCGTCGAAACGCATGCTTCCCAGCCACTCGGTGTTGTAGCGGATGGAAGTCTTGCCGCGGTCGAGGACGCTATAGGCCTGCGCCGCGTAGGTGCGCGCGCCCTCCTCGATCTCCTCGCGCGTCGGCACCGGCCGCGTCGCGGACTTGCCCGTGGGGTCGCCGATGGACGCCGTGAAGTCGCCCACGAGAAACACCACCTCGTGCCCCAGATCCTGGAACTGGCGCATCTTGGAGAGCACCACCGTATGCCCAAGATGGAGGTCCGGCCGCGTGGGGTCGAAGCCGACCTTCACCCGGAGCGGCCGACCCTCCCGGAGCCGCTCTTCGAGCTCCTTGCGCACGTGGAAATCCACGACGCCGCGGGTGAGCTCCTCGATCTGCGCGTCGACGCTAGACATGGGTCGCCCAGTATGGCCGCCGCCGGGCGCGCCGCCACCGCGCCGCGGCGCGGCTCCAGCGCGTCAGCCGTCGTCGCTCCCGGAGCCTCCGCCGGATGCCTCGACCAGCGTCTGGTTCACCAGCTCCTTCAGTTCCTTGCCGACCTTGAAGAAGGGGAGGCGCTTCTCGGGCACGGGCACGGGCTTGCCCGTTCGCGGGTTGCGCCCGTTGTAGGCCTTGTAGTGGCGCACGGTGAAGCTCCCGAAGCCGCGAATCTCGATGCCCTCGCCCTTTTCCAGCGCGTGGGTCATCGAATCGAAGACGCAGTTGACGACCTGCTCCGCGCGGCTCTTGGTGATGCGCGAGCGCTGGGCCACCGCGTCGATCAGCTCGGACTTGGTCATGGGGCTCCCTCGGCCGACCTCTGTCGGGCGGCGCGAAGGACCGTAGGCGACCGACCTCGAGCGAGTCAATAGCGATTCCGCGCACTTGGGCTCATCGCCGCGCGCGCGACGGCTCCGTGCCGGCGCCGTGACGAAGCGCGGCCGCAGCCGTTGTCGCGCCCCCCAGGGTTTGGGTAGGGTCCGCACGTCCGAGGAAAGCATGTCCGACCCGCACGACCCCTTCGACGCCGCTCCCGGTTCCCCCGGGGAGTCTGGCGCCAGTCCCACCGATTCCACCTTCGACGCGCCGGACCCGGCGCTTTTGGGCGGTCCACTGGCGGGCGATGACCTGACCACGGCCAAACAGATCCGCCAGCGCACGTCGCCGGTGACGAAGATCATCGCCGTGCTGCTCCTGGGCGTCGTCGCCGGCGGCGGGTACTTCGCGTACACGCGGAGCGTCGCCAGTGAGACGCGCATGGAAGTTTTCGGACCCATCGCGGCCATGGAGGACGAGAGCCAGCGAAACGCGGCGCTTCGCGAAGTTCTCTCCGACGCGAGCTTCGAGGACGTGAAGCAGAAGGCCATCATGAACCTCGGGCACTTCCGGGATACGTTGGCCGTGCCCCAGCTCATCACGTCCCTCGACCAGGCCGGCGTCGTGCGTCGCTCCGCAGCCTGGGCCCTCGGCAACATCGGACTCCCGGACGCGAGGCCGGCGCTGCCGAAGCTGCTCGAGGTGCTTCCGGACACGGACGAGCGGGACAAGAATCAGGTCGTCTGGACGCTGGCGCTCCTCCGCGCGCAGGACCAGGCCGCCATCGACGCGATCATCGAAGGCTTCTCCCGAGGCCAGCTCCAAGCCATCGACGGTTTCGACGCCCGGGTCATCACCGAGGTGCTCGGCCTCGAGCGCCTCTCCTCCGCGGACCTCACGGGCAGCGAAAGCGAGGCGGTGCGGCTGCTGACGGCGCAGGCCCTCGCCGAGGTGGGCAGCACGGACGTGGTGACGCCGCTCCAGCGCATGCTGACGAACGAGCTGGGCAAGACCGGCGAGGCTCGCTCCTCCGAGGTGGTACGTGCCGCGGTGGCTGGCCTCGGCCGCACCGGCGACCCGAGCGGCGCCCGGCCTCTCTTCGCGGCGCTGCAGGAGGAACCGAACCTCCGCGGCACCGTTCTCGATGCGCTTCGGGCCTCGACCTCGGCGAAGGACATCGCCGTGCTCGCCGAAGAAGCCGAGGACGACGAGGTCCGCCGGGACATCACGACGCTGATGGCCGAGTCACACGACCGGCGCGTGGTAGACGCGCTCGCTGGCCTGCTGGGCGACAGCGACCTCGACGTGCGCGCGACGGCGGCGCTGGCCCTCGCGGGCTTTGGCGACGAGCGGGCGACGCCGGTGCTCTTCGAGATGACCGAGGTGGAGGACAACGCGGACATGGTGAGCGACGCGCTCGAGCATTTCCGCTTCGTGGCGACGCCGGAGATCAGCCGGCGCCTCGCGGACATGATCGACACGCACACCTTCCGGCGGAGCGCCATTCTCCGCGCGCTCGGCGCCACCGGGGATCCGGCGGCCGCCCGCTACGTGGCCGAAGAGCTCGACGGGGACGATGGCGCCGTGGCCGCCCGGGCCCTCGCGGAGCTCGACCACGGCCCGAGCTTCGACAAGCTCCTCCGGCAGGTCGAGCGCCCGAGCGACCTCGACATGACGGCCACCAACGCCGCGGAGCGAAGCGTCGTCAACGAGGACGTGCTCCGCGCGCGCAAGGCCGCCATCAAGGCCATGGGCTACTACGGCCGGAACGAGGCCATCGAAGGGCTCATGGCCGTCGTCGAAGACGACAAGGACGACTACGAGCTCCGCGGCGCGGCCGCGACGGCCATCGGACAGATCGGTGACCTCGAGGCGCTCCGGGACGTCCTGGCCAAGGTGCGGGACGAGAGCCTCAGCGAGGCGGCCCGGCGCTACTACGTACAGGCGCTCTGGCAGCGCCCGCGCAAGGAGCTCGACTCGCTGCTGCTCGACCTGATGGAGAGCCGCGCCCCGAACGACGTACGCCGCGCCGCGGCGCTGGCCCTCGGCTACGCCGCCGAGGAGGGCAACGACGCACGCCTCGTCGCCATGCTCGGCGACCGCACGGTGCCGACGCTCGAGGACCCCTCACCGCGGCGCAACGCGGCCATCGCCATCTCCCTCGGAGGCGGCGAGGAGGCCGTCGGCGCGCTCCTCGAAGTACTCGCCGTGGACGGCGACACGCGCGAGGTGCTTCAAAACGCGGTGATGAACGAGGAGAACGACTGGTTCAATCTCATCACCACGGAGATGTTCGAGGAAGGCGCCGTCTGGAGCCGGCTTCGCGCCGCCGAGCAGCTGCGCGAAGGCGACGGTCGGAACACCTACAGCTACGCCTGGGCCAAGGCCGTGTCCGTGCTGCGCTCGGGCTGGGACGGCGTCGGCGGCATGCAGCCCCAGGCCATCCGCGACGCGCTCTACGATGCGCTGACCGGTGCCCGCGACGACCATCGCGGCTACGCGGCGGCGGTCCTGGCGGAGATGCCCGAGCGCGGGCTGCTGCTGCGGGCCCGGGACGAGGGCGGCGACGGCGGCGAGGCGGCGCGCGTGGTGCTCAACGCCGGACGCCGCTGAGCAGACCCACCGCGGCGAGCCGCTCCCGCGCCCAGGCCTCCGCGGGCTCCGGCGCGGCGAAGCTCGCCGTCTCGAAGTCGCCTTCGTTGCGAAGCCAGTTATGCGCCCGAACCGCCGCGCGCACGACGGCGAGCGGGTGCACCGTCGCCTCGGCGACGAGCCTCCTCGGGAACTCGCGGGCGAGCTGGTCCATGGCCTCGGCGATGCGCCGCCGGTTCTCGGCCGTGTTCACGAAGAGCGCCAGCGGACGAAGGTCCACCACGGTAGCGCAGCGCCCCCGTGCATAGAAACTGCGGCAGGAGTCCACGTAGCGATCCAATGCGTCGGCCTTCGGTACCCGCGGGTAGGTGATTCGCACGAGGGGGAACTCGCTCGCGTCCACCGTGGGAACGTGCTCGTCGAGGGGCTGCGAGGTCATGGCTCGTTGGAAGGAATGGGCACCGGGAGCCCCTTTGCCAGCTACTCGCCAGTTCCTGCGACGAGAGCGCGGCTCAGATCTTCAATGAGGTCCTCTGGGTCCTCGATCCCCACGGCGTAGCGCACGAGCCCGTCGTGAATCCCGACGGCCTCGCGCTGTTCCGAGGTCAGCTCGAAGAAGCTCATGAGCGCCGGCTGTTCGATGAGGGACTCGACGCCGCCAAGACTCGGAGCGATGCGCGGAATGCGCGCGGCGTCGACCACCCGGCTCACCTCGTCGAGAGAGCCGTGGACGAGGAAGGTGACCACGCCGCCGAAGCCGCTCATGTAGCGCGTGGCCTCCGCATGGTTCGGGTGCGAGGGGAGGCCCGGGTACCAGACCTTTCGCACGCGCGGATGCGCCTCGAGGAACTCGGCGAGCGCCAGGGCGCTCGTGTTTTGGCGCTGCACGCGGACGTCGAGGGTCTTCATTCCCCGGAGCGTGAGGTACGCGGCGCCCGGGTCCATGACCGCGCCGAGCACGTTCCGTAGGTCCCGGACCACGTCGACGAGGCCCCCCTTTCCCGCAAGCACGCCCCCGAGCACGTCGTTGTGACCGGCCAGGTACTTGGTGGCGCTGTGAACGACGAGATCGATGCCGTGCGCGTAGGCCTGGAGGTTGATGGGCGTCGCGAAGGTCGCGTCGATCATCGTGCGGACGCGCCGGGGCTTGCAGATCTCCACGAGGCGGCCGAGGTCCGGCACGGTCTGGTAGGGGTTCGTCGGCGCCTCGCCGATGACCAGCGTGGTGTTCGGCCGCAGCGCAGCTTCGAGGGCCGCGAGGTCCGCCGGCGGCACGAGCGTGTGCTCCACGCCGAACTTGCCGAGCACGCGGGTCACGAACTGCCTCGTGCGCCGGTAGCAGTCGCTGAAGAGCACGACGTGGCTCCCGCTCTTCACGAGGGCGAGAATGGCCGTGGTGACGGCGGCAATACCGCTGGTTATGGCTATGGCGTCCGGCGCCTTCTCCAGCGCCGCGAGCTTCTCCTCGACGCGACGCACGGTGGGGTTGCCGTAGCGGCCGTACTCCTCCGTGCGCTCGCTGCGGCCTTCGAAGAAGGCCACCAGCTCGGCGGTATCCGCGAAGGTGTAGGTCGCCGTCTGGACGATGGGCGCGCTCAGCGCCCCGTAGGGATGCTGCCGCGGCTCCCCGCCGTGCACGACCACGGTCGCCGGTTTCCGCTCGTCCTGCTCCATCTGCGCCATGCACCGTGAGCCTAGGCCATGACCTGGCGCGCGTTAGCTCCCCTGGGAAAGGAGCAGGGAAACGAAACGGAAACGGAAACGGCTACTACCGCTACAACGCGAGCTCGACAGCTTCATGAACGCGCTCGAGCATCGCTCACCGGGCGGGTGCGCGCGCTGCACGGCCGCGGGCGGCCGGCTCAGTGGCCCTGGAGCCGGTCGATGCCCGGGTGCGTGGGGTCACCGGGCTCGTGGCGAGGGTTGCCGCTCTCGTGCGTGCCATCGCGCGACGGCAGCGAAAGCAGCGTCTGCTTGTCGTAGAGGAAGTGGTCTCGCGCCGTGGACGGCGGCATGTGCATGCCCGTGTCCATGCGGATGGCGTCCACCGGGCAGGCCTCGACGCAGTAGCCGCAAAAGATGCACCGGAGCTCGTCGATCACGAAGACCGCCGGGAAGCGCTCGTAGCCGTAGCGCGGGTCGTCTTCGGCGTACTCCGCCGCCTCGATGTGAATGCACTGAGCCGGGCACGCCGTGGAGCAGCACAGGCAAGCGACGCAGCGGGGCTCGCCGCCGGCGCGCTGCGTGAGCCGATGAATGCCGCGGAAGCGTTCCGGGTACTCCCGCTGCTCCTCCGGGTACATGACCGTCGCGATCTCCTTCTTGTCCTCCGGACCGAAGGCGTTCTTGAAGAAGCGGCTCATGGTGAGCGAGAGACCCTTGCCGATCTCCGCGACATAAGTCTGCTCGGTGAGCGTGCGCTTGGTCTTGCGAATGACCTTGGTGGTAGCGGGCATGGCGTCCGATCCTCAGTCGAAGAGCAGGATGAGAATACCGGTCAGGAGAATGTTGACCAGCGCGAGCGGGAGAACACCCTTCCAGCAGAGGCTCATGATCTGGTCGTAGCGGAAGCGCGGAAGCGACCAGCGAATCATCATCTGAAGGAAGAGGAAGGCGATGACCTTGAAGAGCGTGCTTCCGACCTGAAGCGCGATGACGACCCAGTGCGTGACCGCGATCTTGTCCGAGATGACCCAGTCCGTGAGCGGAACGGTATAGGCCCAGGTCCCGGGAAGGTCGAAGCCGTTCGCGTAGAGCCACGGCACGTCCCAGCCGCCGAAGAAGAGCACGGCCGCCAGCGCGCTGAAGGCGACCATCTCCACGTATTCGCCGGTGAAGAAGATACCGAACTTCAGCCCCGAGTACTCGGTGAGGTAGCCGCCCACGAGCTCGCTCTCGCCTTCGGGAACGTCGAAGGGGACGCGCTTGGTCTCGGCCGTGGCCGCCGTGAAATAAAGCAGGAAGGCCAGCGTGAGCGGCGGGAGAAAAATTCCCCAAGCGTTCTGCGCCTGCCAGAGCGCCATCTCTTCGAGGCGAAGCGAGCCGTACATCATGAAGCAGGGCACGATGGTCAGGCCGAGGGCGACCTCGTAGCTCACCATCTGGCTCGCGGCGCGCATACCGCCCATCAGCGAAAACTTGTTGTCGCTCGCGTAGCCGCCGATGGCCGCGCCGATGACGCCGGTGCCGGCGACGGCGAAGATGAAGAGAATGCCCACGTTCAGGCTCGCGACCTGCATGGGCACCGCGTCGCCGACGAGCGCGACGGCTTGCGCGGCCCCGTCCGCCGCCACGGGCAACACCTGGTTCCAGTACTCGAGGTAGAGCACGTCGGCGAAGGGGATGACCGCGAAGCTCGCGATCGCTGGAATGAGCGTGATGACCGGCGCCAGCGCGTGCAGGAGCTTGTCCGCCCGGGCCGGGACGAAGTCCTCCTTCCAGATCATCTTCATCGCGTCAGCGGCCGGGTGCAGCACACCGAAGAGCGTGATCTTTCCGCCCGCGTTCACGAGCCCCTCGTGCACCCACCGGCCAAGAAATAGCAGGCCGGCGAAGACCGTCATCGCCAAGGCGTAGCGGTAGAGGTCCTTGGGCGTGGCGCCGGCAAGGTCGCCGGAACCGCTCAGACCGAGGACGACGAGACCGAACAAGCACGCCAGTGCCAAGGCGAGCGCGCCCCTCGTACCGAAGCGGAGCGGGTTCACCAGCGCGGCGATACCTTTCACCACGTCCTTCGGCAGCGTGAAGCCCGCGCGGTGCGGCCCTACGCGGTCCTGGATCATCGCGCTCTGGCGGCGGTCGACCCAGACGAGCAGAGGCGCGAAGGCCCCGATGACGACGAGGACGATGAAGAGAATCTTCAGCGCCGACGCGAGGAAAATGGCTCCCGTACTCACCCCGGCCCCCTACTCCGCCGGCGCCGGAGCGGCGCTCGTGGTTTCCGAACCCGCGCCCGCGCTCATGGCCGCGCGCACCTCGCCGGTCCGGACGAGGCCCAGGTCCTCGCCGAGCTCTCGGCCGATGGCCACGAGCGTCTTCCACGCCGGCTCCACGTCCGCCGCGGCGGGCACGGCGCGGATGAAGGTCTGCTCCATGCCCTTGGCGTTCCGGAAGGTACCGAACATCTCGGCCCAGCTCGTGATCGGAACGACGACCGAGGCCACCTCCGCGAGCGGTCCTTCCTGGTCCGTGAGTACGATGACGTCCTCGAGCTTCGCGAGCGCGCCCACGTCGGCGCCGGCCAGCGGCCCGAGCGCGAGCACGCTCTTGACGGCGCCATCATCCGCATCCCGCGCGAGCTCCGCCGCCCCGGGGAGCGCATCCAACGCGAGTACGCTCTTCGCGACGGCGAGGGCGCCCGCTCGGTTCGGGTTCGGGTCCGCGTGCTTGAGGATGTCGTCGCCCTTCCACTCCGCGTCGACCTTCTCGGCCAGGTAGAAGCGATCCACGCCGAGCTGCTTGGCGAGCGTCGCCAGCACGAAGTTGTCCTCGCTCGCGTGCTGCGCGCTCAGCACCACGGCCAGGCTGCCGCGATCGACGTTCTCGAGGCGGCGGACGGCCTCGTCGATCACGTCGTCCATCAGCACCTTGTCGGCTTCTTCGCCGCGGCCGATGACCGGCGTCGTCACCCGGCGCTCGTGCGTGGCCTGGTAGGTGAGCATGCCCTGGTCACACATCCAGAACTGGTTCACGTCCGCATTATCCCGCGGCCGGAGCCGGTAGACCTTGCCGTAGCGCGGGTCGAAGTCGACGTGGGTGTTGCAGCCCGTCGCGCAGCCGCTGCACACGCCGGGGGCGCTCTTCAAAAACCAAACCCGCGCCTTGAAGCGGAAGTCCTTGCTGGTCAGCGCGCCCACGGGGCACACGTGCTCGGTCATGAGCGTGTAGTCGTGGTCGAGCTCGCGACCGGGGGCGAGGACGATCTCGTTCCGGTTGCCGCGCTCGCGCATGTCGAGCACCGAGTCCTTCGCGAGCTCATCGCAGACCCGGATGCAGCGCGTGCACATGATGCAGCGCTCGGCGTCGTACACGATGGTCGGCCCAAAGCGGACGCCCTTCGGCTTGTGCACGGGCTCCGTGCGCTTCCGTTTGAAGTCCGCCTGGTGCGCCAGGTAGTAGTCCTGCAGCTTGCACTCGCCGGCCTGGTCGCAGATGGGGCAGTCCACGGGGTGGTTCAGGAGCAGAAACTCCTGCACGTGGCTCTGCGCGTCCTTGACCACGTCACTGACCGAGTCGACCTCCATGTCCTCCTGCGCGTGCAGCTGGCAGGCGGGCTGAAGCTTCGGCTTGGTGTCCGGGACGTATTTCTTCTTCTTCTCGTCGTACTTGAGAATCGGCATCGCCATCTGCCGACCGCTCTTGATGTGCACGAGGCACATGCGGCAGTTCGCGGCGATGCTCAGGCCCGGGTGCCAGCAGTAGTGCGGGATCTCGATCCCGGATTTCCACGCGGCGCGAATGATGGTGTCCCCGGGTTCGAAGGGGATCTCTTGCCCATTGAGCTTGAAAGTAGGCATGGCGAATCAAAGGAGGTGACCGCTAGCGGTCGCACTCGCCTCCAATCATGTTGATGGAGCCGAAGGTCGGGATGATGTCGGCGATCATGTCGCCCAAGAGCATCTCGCGCACCG
>JBCCAW010000614.1:0-3514 GCA_039814655.1 Myxococcota bacterium
ACCCCATCAGCTTCGTGCAGCTCGACCTGCTCGCGCGCTGGCGGGACAAGGACCGGGACGACCCGGAGCTGCTCGCCGCTCTCTTCACCACCGTGCTCGGCATCGCTCGCGGGCTCCAGAACACGGGCTGAGCGGCACGCGGCGCGGGGCTCCGGCTACTCGGGCCGGTGCGCGTCGGCCCAGGCCGCGTAGTCTCCGCCGTAGCCGACCGTCGACCAGCGGGCCTCGACGAAGCGGTCGATGGCCTGCCGCGTTTCCGCGCTCGGCGGCGGGTAGGCGAGCGCCTCGTCGAGGCGCTCCCGGGTCTCGCTCCGGATCGCGTCGCGTGCCGCATCGAAGGCGGCCTCGGCGGCGCCGGCGTCGGCCTCCGCCAGGAGGCGAGCGCTCAGCAGCGCGCGGGCGACGTTCTGCGCGTTGAGCCGGCTCTCCTTGATGTTGCCTCGGCCCGTGAGCACGTTGCCGAGGCCGAATACGCCGGGCACGTCCCGGAGCGCGCCGGTGGCCTCGCTCTCGAAGTCGTAGAGGTCGCCGCGCATGGGCACGCCGCCGATGGGCCGGGGCACAGAGCCGATGCTGCTCACGACGAGCGGTGCGCGGACGTCGTCGACGGCGCCTTCCACGGCCTTGACGCGCCCGTCCACGAGCTCCGTGTGCTGGAGCTTCAGGCCGACGAGGCGCTCGCCTTCCGTCAGGAGCCCCACCGGCGTCCGGAGCGGCTGGAAGGCGACGCGGTAGCGGTCGATGACCCGCCGCATGATCTTCACGCGCGACGCGCGGATCTTCGCCTTCCGCGCGTCGTCGGCACCGGGCGGGAAGCTCGCCAGCGGCATGGACTCCATGTCCCGGCGGTAGAGGAGCGTGGGGGGCTTCACCTCCGGGAGCGGGATGTCCCGGGCGGCGCACCAGGCTGGGATGCCCTTGAGCTCGAGCTCGGAAACGTCCACCGCGTGGCCGGCGGCGCGGAGCGCGCGGGCGTTCGTCTCCAGGGCGAGGATCTTCACCACGTCGATGCTGGCCAGGCCGCCGCCGACGACGAGGGCGCCCTCCGGGGCCTCGTAGTGCGGGCCCTCGTAGCCGCTTTCGTGCTTGTGGTTGAACCAGTAGACGAAGTCGTTTTGGTAGGCGAAGCCCCGGCCCACGAAGGCGTCCACGCCCTCCACGGGGAGGCGCCGGTCCCGCCAGGCGCCGTTGGCCAGCACCAGCGCCGAGAAGCCCAGCTCGCGCAGCGCGGCGAGGTCCACGTCCCGGCCCACGGCCGTGCGCGGCACGTAGCGCACGTTCGCGTGCGAGAGGTTGGCGTCGATCTTCGCGAACTCCTTGGCGCGAAGCCTGTGATGCCACCGCGGGAGACCGTCCTCGATCTTCCCGTAGGGCCGGTCGCCCTGCTCGAAGACCACGGCGAGGGCCCCGCTTTCCGCGACGAGGGCCGCGGCCTCGGAGCCCGCGACGGCTCCACCGATGATTCCGACGACGTGCATGGCCGGACGCTATAGAGGCGTCGGGCCCCGCTCGCCAGACGTCGTGTAGTGTCGGCCGATGGGTGTCCTCACGGGCGTGCTCGGTGTCGTCGACTGGGTGGTCGTCGCGCTCTACTTCGGCGCCGTCTTCGCCGTCGCGGTGTGGGCCACGCTGCGGGAGCGCCGCGCCCGCGGCGACGCGAGCGCGGACTCCGCGGACTACTTCCTCGCCGGGCGGAACGTCGGCTGGTTCGTCATCGGCGCTTCGCTCTTTGCGTCGAACATCGGCTCCGAGCACCTCGTGGGCCTCGCCGGCACCGGGGCCTCCCGGGGCTTCGCCGTGGGCCAGTTCGAGATCCTCGCGTCGCTCATCCTGCTCGTGCTCGGCTGGGTCTTCGTTCCCTTCTACCTGCGGAGCGGCGTCTTCACGATGCCCGAGTTCCTCGAACGCCGCTACGGGCCCGCGGCGCGCTGGTACCTCGCCGTGATCAGCATCGTTGGCTACGTGCTGACGAAGATCAGCGTGACCATCGCCGCCGGAGGCCTCGTCTTCGAGGCGCTCATGGGCATCGATTTCTGGACCGGCGCGCTCGTCGTCGTCGTGGTGACCGGCGCCTACACGGTCTTCGGCGGGCTGCGGGCCGTGCTCTACACGGACCTGCTGCAGATGTTCGTGCTGGTCGGCGGCGCCATCGCGGTCACGGCGCTGGGCCTGGCGGAGCTCGGGGGCCCGGGGGCGCTGCTCGCCGCCGCGGAGCCTGGCGCGCTCTCGCTCTGGAAGCCGCTCTCGGACCCGGACTTCCCCTGGACGGGCATCCTCTTCGGCGCGCCGATTTTGGGCGTTTGGTACTGGTGCACGGACCAGTTCATCGTGCAGCGCGTCTTGAGCGCGGCGAGCGAGGACCACGCGCGCCGGGGCACGATCTTCGGCGGCTACCTGAAGCTCCTGCCGCTCTTCCTCTTCGTGCTCCCGGGCGTGGTCGCTGGCGCCCTCGCGCGCTCCGGGCGCCTCGAGCTTCCGGACCCGGACCAGGCCCTCCCGGTGCTCATCGGCGCGCTGCTGCCCGTGGGGCTCCGCGGCCTCGTCGTCGCCGGGCTCCTGGCCGCGCTGATGAGCTCGCTCTCGAGCGTCTTCAACTCGTGCTCCACGCTCATCACCCGCGACGTGTTCCTCGTGCTCCGGCCCGACGCGACGGAAGCCCAGCAGGTGCGCGTCGGGCGCCTCGCCACGGTGGTGCTCGTGGGCTTCGGCCTTCTGTGGATCCCCATGATGGAGCTCGTCTCCGGGCAGCTCTACCAGTACCTCCAGAGCGTCCAGGCCTACATCTCGCCGCCGGTGGCGGCGGTGTTCCTGCTCGGAATCGCCTGGCGTGGGGCCAGCTCCGCCGGCGCCATCGCGGCGCTCGGCACGGGCTTCGTGCTCGGGCTCCTTCGCCTCGTGGCCGAGCTTCAGAAGGCGGAGCTCGGCGGGCTGGCGCGCGCCTACGCGGAGGTGAACTTCCTCCACTTCGCCGTGCTCCTCTTCGCCGTCTGCGCGCTCGTGCTCGTGGTGGTCTCGCGCTTCACGCGGGCTCCGGACGCCGCGTCCATCGAAGGGCTCACCTTCGGGACGACCCCGTCCGCGCCGGAGCGCAGCCCCTGGCGCCGCCTGGACGCGCGGCTGACCCTCGTGCTCTTGCTGCTGGTCGGCGCGACCTGGATCGCCTTCAGCCCGCTCGTCTTCGGATGAGCCGGCTCATCCCGGGCGTCCACCCTGCGCCGCGTCCAGCATGCGCCGCGGGCCACGAAGGCGTGGGTCACGAGCATGCCGAGCGTCAGGTCCGCGAAGTCGATGAGCAGGAGCAGGCCGAGGTGCATCGCGGTCATCGCGCCCCAGGCCAGGCGCCGGCTGCGGGCCCGCAGAACGAGGACTGGGAAGGCGACCTCCAGCGCCAGCGCGCCCCAGCTGGCCAGCGCCCGCAGGCTCTCCGGCAACGCGAGCAGCCACGCGGCGTGCGGCCGCGCCAGCGGGTTTTCGAGCACGTGGCTCATGGCCGTCCCGTCCTGCCAGCTCGGCG
>JBCCAW010000301.1:0-7231 GCA_039814655.1 Myxococcota bacterium
CGCCTGGGCACGCCTAAAGCTGTGTTGAACGGTCATCAAGACTGGATCCGTTGTGTCACTCATGGCGCCGCTGCTGGTCATGCCGGCCGTGCTCGCGCGCATGCGCGTCGAGCTCATGGTGCCGTCCATGTTGGCTTCGGGCTCCTCGTCGGCGGTCCCTACGGCCATGGCCGCGGCTTCCGGCGCGGCGGGGTTCGCCGTGGCCGGCGCCGCCTTCTCGACGACGCGCACGATCTCCCGCGTGGCGACGGCCTGGGGCTTGTCGTCCATCATCATTTTGATCACGACGCCGAGGAGCCCCAACACGAGCACGGCGACGACGGCCAGGCCGATGGCCATGCCCTTGTTGGACTTCTCTGGTTCGGCCTGGGCGGGAGCGAGAACAGGTCCGCCGAGGCCGCTGGTCACGCCGCCGCCGCCGCCGCCGATGGAGAGCAGGTCGGCCGCGGCGCCGCCGCCGTCCCCCGCGCCGCTGCTCGCGGCCGTGGCGCTCGTCGCGCTGGCGAGCGCGCGAATGTCGATGAGCCCAGAGCCTTCGCCGGCGGCGGCGCCGGCGATGGGACCGCTCGGCGCCGGGGCCTCCGGCGACGCAGCGGCTCCCTCTTCTTCCCCCGTGGCGAGCGCCTGCAGGTTCGAAAGCGAAAAGAGAACGGAGTTCTCGTTGCGCTGGCCGGTCATGTTGGCGTCGCTGCTCGCGGGAGCGGCCGCGCGCGGGCTCGGCGAGGGGCTCGCGACCACGTCGTCGTCGCCGCTCGCCGCCCCGGCTCCGAGGGCCGTGCCTGCGCTCGGCGCGAAGAGGTCGGCGCCGGCGTCGGCGCCCCCGGCGAAGGCCGACGCACCGCCGGCGCTGCCGGCGAAGGGGTCCGCTCCGCCCTCGCTGGCCGGCGATCCACCCAGCGTGGTGACCAGCTCGGGCACGTCTTTGGCGGGCTTCCAGCCTTCGAAGCCCTCGCGCCAGACGTAGGCCTCCCAGTCGATGGTCCCCGCGGAGAGCATCTCTCCGAGCTTGGCCGGGTCGAAGGGGCCCTGCTGGTCTCCGTCGACGACCACATGCCACACCGCGTCGCCGCCGTAGTCGTAGCCCGAGGCCCGGCTGGGCTCCGCGCTCACCTCCGCCGCGATCTGGTCCCCGCGCACGACGATGACGTTCGTGCACTTCTTGCAGCGGATCTTGAAGACCTTCCCCGCGACCTTTTCATCCGCGATGGAGTACTTGGCGCTGCAGTTGTCACAGACGATCTTCATGGATTTCCAGCCTCGCCTTGGGGGCTCTACCCCCTGCGTCCCCCGGCCCGCCACTGCGGAAAAGCCCAAGCGGGTCGCGATATTACGGCCCCCGGAACGTGGGGATCAAGGTAACGGGATTCTCGCTCACGGGACCGTCACGGCGCTGTCCGCCTCGTCCCTCGGTCGCTTCACTGAACCCAGGGCCCGCCCCGCCTTGGGAACGGCGGGATCACGGGTCCTTCAACGGCGTCCCGTCCTTGCCGCAAAAGGTCACGTTTCCGGGGTAGCGCGTTCCGCATTGAGGGCACGTCCGCTCCCCGCGCTCGGCCTTCCGCGATCGCGCCATGTACTCCGCGTACCCCACGAGCGGCGTGCCGTCCTGCGGGCACTCCGCGTGCGTGGCGTCATAGCTCCGGCGGCAGCTGGGACAGATCCGCGGCTCCACGCGCCCGGCGTCCGTAGCCGTTCCCGTCTCCGTCTCCGTTCCCGTCTCCGTCTCCGTTCCCGTCTCCGTCTCCGTTCCCGTCTCCGTTCCCGTCTCCGTTCCCGTCTCCGTTCCCGTCTCCGTTCTCGTCTCCGTTCCCCTCTCCGTACCCGTACCCGTACCCGTTCCCGTTCCCGTCTCCGTTCGCGTGGGTTGCCGGCGCCGAAGGACGACCAGGGCCGTCGCCAGGCCGAGGAGCGCCAGGGCGGCCAGCAGGAGAACGGCCATCGAGGGGCCGCCTCCGACCTCCGCCGCCATCCCCGCCGCCGCCGCTCCCTGTGCTGCGCTCTCCTCGCCTGCGGGGCGCCGCTGGGCGTCGGTCGCGCGGGCGCGGAGGCCGCTCAAGTCTTCGACCTGCACGACGACCTGCGCTTCTGCGCGGAGCCCGCCGCTGTCGGCCAGCACCCGGAAGGTGCCCTCGCCGGTCGCCGCGGAGCTGCCGGCCACGAAGCAGTTGCCGGCCAGCTCGCCGGAGCGTCCCGGGGGCAGCGGCCCGAGGCGCAGGCGCGGGCGCCGCGTAAGGCGGCACCCCGCCGCATCGACGAGCCGAGCCGTGAAGCAGGCTCGTTCGCCTGGCGCGACGGCGGCGCGGAGCGGTCGCAGCACGATACGCGCCGCGGCGCCGGGGGTGCAGGTCGGGCGCTCGTCTTCTATGGGCTCCAAAGGCGAGGGCGCCTGGCTACCGCCGGCCGGCGCCACGCGCGTGAGCGTGCGGGTGGCCTCCCGGGTCGCGGTGCAGCGTGACTCGCGAAGCTGCCAATCCCAGCGTGTCGATTCGCGAAAGGTGAGCCGGTCGCCTTGGCGCGTCACGATGTAGCGCCCGCGCTCTTGCTCCGCGGCTGTCGACGGCGTGCTGCAGGAGACCTCCCAGCGCGTGGCGCTCGCGCTGGTCTGGCCCCGCCGCAAGCCGGGGCGCTGGCTCCAGCAGGTGTTCGTGGCGCCGCGTACGGCGCCCTGGAAGCTCAGGTGGTCACCGCGCAGGCCCACGGTGACGGCGCCGCCGCGGTCCTCGTTTCCGTTGCGGGGTCGAGGCGGGCAGTCCGGGCCCCAGCTCGACACGGCGTAGCGCACGCGAAGGGGCCCCGCCGTCCAGGCGCCCGCGAGGTCCGCCGGCGCCTGGGCCGCGACCGGGGCGCTCAGGCTCCACGCGAGCAGAACGACGAGGCAGCCGGCCCGGGACCGTGGAGCGCGCGCTCCCGCTCGCGTCGGCAACGCGGCGTGCGTCAACGCGGCGTACGTCGACGCGGCATAGGTAAACGGGCGGCACGCGGGCTTCGCTCCGGCCGGGCGCGGGCTAGCGTTCGTAGATGCCGGGCATCGGCGAGAAGCGGCGCGGGTGACCTCGGGCTGAAGGACCGGGGAGACGGTCGTCATTTCTGTCGAGGACGTCTACCACGCGCCGGCGACGGAACGCGACGCGGCGGCCCGGACTTCGCCGGAACCGCCGCGTGCGAAAGGCCGCCGGCGCGTGTCAGCCGGCGTTCTTCACCGCGTCCGTGAGCGCCGGCACCGCATCGAAGAGGTCCGCCACCAGGAAGTAGTCGGCGACCTGTGCGATGGGCGCCTCCTTGTCCTTGTTGATGGCCACGATGGTCTTGCTGCCCTTCATGCCCGCAAGGTGCTGAATGGCCCCGCTGATGCCCACGGCGACGTAGAGCTTCGGCGCCACGACCTTGCCCGTCTGACCAATCTGGAGATCGTTCGGCACGTAGCCCGCGTCCACGGCGGCGCGGCTCGCGCCCATGGCGGCCCCGAGGGCGTCTACGAGCGGCTCGAGCACGTTCTCGAAGTTCTCGGCACTCTTCAGCGAGCGCCCGCCGCTCACGACCACGTCGGCTTCCGTGAGCTCCGGCCGCTCGGACTTCACCGTCTCGATGGACACGAACTCGATGCGCCCGGCGGCCTCCGTGGCGTCCGCCACGTCGACCTCTTCCGTGTCGCTCGATCCGCCGCTCTCCGCCGCCGCATCGAACTCGGTCTGGCGCACGGTCACGACCTGCACGTCCGTCGTGACCGCCATGGTCCCGAAGACGTTGCCCGCGTACATGGGCCGCGTGTAGTGGAGCGCGCCCTCCTGGACGGCCACGGCGGAGATGTCCGAGGCCACGCCGGCGCCGACCGTGGCCGCCACGCGAGGCATCAGGTCCTTGCCGTAGGTGCTCGCGCAGGCGACGAGCACGCCGTAGCCGTTGTCCTTGGCGACCTCGGCGATGGTCGGCGCGTAGGCCTCCGCGGTGTAGCCGCCGTCGATGTCGGCCGTGAGCAGCGTGCGCGCGCCATAGGCTCCAAGGCCTTCGGCCGCGTCCTCGGCGCTCTCGCCGATGACGAGCACGTCGAAGGCGCCACCGGTCGCCTCGGTCACTTGCCGAGCGAAGGTGATGGCGGAGAGGGTGGTCTTGCGGGCAGCGCCCTCGGCCAGCTCGGCCACGACGAGAACATCGGTCATCGCTTCGTCCTTTCGTTTTGCGAGCGGCCGGTCACAGGACCTTGGCCTCGGTCTGGAGCTTCTCCACCAGCTCCTCCACGGTCTCGACGAAGGCCGTCGAGCCCGTGCGGGCCGCCGGGAGCGTGAAGGAGGCGTAGGCGTTGACGCGCGTGGGGGTCACGCCGAGGCCCTCGGGGCTGGTCTCCTCCACGGGCTTCTTCTTCGCCTGCATGATGCCCTTGAGCGAGGAGTAGCGGCCTCCGTCGGACTCGGGGTAGGCGAAGTCATCGGCGGTCACGCCGTTCTTGATGGCCTGCGGCTGGAGAATGCGGTCTGACGCCGTGAACACGCAGGGCGAGGTCACCTTGAGCGTCTGCTGCCCCACATCGAGTTCGCGCCGGACCGTGAAGGTCTTGCCCTCGTCGTCCGTCGCGATGTGCATCGCGTAGTTGACGAGCGGCCAGTCGAGGAAGTCTGCGAGCTTGGTGCCGGCGACGTTCGAGTCTCCGTCCGCGGACTGCTTGCCGAGGAACACCACGTCGGGCTCTTCCTTCTTCACGATGGCCTCGAGGATCTGCGCCACCACGTGGCTGTCGAGGTCGTCGTCTTCGGCTTCGACCAGGATGCCCCGCTCGGCGCCCATGGCGAGGCCCTGGCGGATGGTCTGCACCGCGTCCTTCGGACCGATGGAGACGAGCACGACCTCGCCCACGCGCTTCTTCGTGCCGGCGTCCTCGGTGAGCCGCAGCGCGGCCTCGAGGCTCCACTCGTCGAAGGGGTTCATCTTCCATTCGAGGCCGTCGGACGTCACGCGCGTGCCGTCGTCCGACACCTTCACTTTGTTCGCGTTGTCCGGGTCGGCCACGCGCTTCACGGGGACGAGGATCTTCAAGTTCGGCCTCCTTCGGAGGGCCCAGCGGTGGCCAGGCCGAGAGTCGGTGTCGTGGGGCCCGCGGGGGGCAGTAGGAGGCGCTCGGGCGTCTCCGCAGCGGCGCGTGGGGCACGCGCGAAACCTGATCGAAACGAGCTGGCTGTAGAGGGGATGACGCAGCGAGTCAAGGAATGACGCGTTGCGTCATCCTGCGTCCGGCCCACCTTCCGGGGAAAGTCCGCGCAAAAAGAGGGTCGTGAAGTGCTGGGCGGCCTTGCGGAGCGCCTTGGGTTCGGGTTCGCCGAGGGCCCAGGTGAGCATGATGCCGTCGACGCCGCCGTAGAGGGCGCGGGCGGCGATGCGCGGGCTCAGGTCCGCGCGGAAGACGCCCTGCTTCTGCCCCGCGGCGATCACCCCGGCGATGACCTCGAGGTACTTCACGAAGAGCGGCGTCGCGTATTGCTTCAGCAGCGTGGAGCTCTGCCGGAGGTTCACGGTAACGACCTCGGCGAGGTCGCGGTTTTCCTCCACCTGCCCGAGCTGGAGCGCGATGACGCGCCGAAGCTGCTCCCGCGGGTCCGTCGCCTCGGCGACCGTGCGCTTCATGACCTCGATCAGCTTCCCGATGCGGTCCTCGAAGATCGAGATGAGCACATGGTCTTTGTTCTCGAAGTAGAGGTAGATCGTGCCGTCGGCGACGCCCGCGGCGTTGGCGATCTCCGACACGCGCGTCGAATAGAAGCCGTTCTGCGCGAACACGCGAATGGCGGCGGAGAGGATGCGTTCGCGCTTGTCGCCGCTCGCTCCGCGGCGCCTTCCTCGCGCTTCAGCGCTGCCGGCGCCGGGTTCCTGGCCGCGACCGCTCACGCCTCGCTCCTCGGCATCCCTACTGAACCGCGATTCATCCCGAATTCGCTAGCATGCGGCCGACCGGAGGGTCAACGGCGTCGTGGGCGGGCCACGAGCACGGCGGGTTGCGCGGCGAGCTCCCGGAGAAGGCCCGCGATGTCCTCGTCCGGGGCGGTCGCGCCGAGATAGGTGGCGGCATGGCGCTGGCGCTCCGCGAGCCAGCGCCGGCGCCGAGCTGGGGTCCAGGCTTCCGCCACCCTCCGCCGCGCCTCGCCGAGCGCCGCGGGGAGCGCGGCCACGAGCGTCTCCAGGGGCTGGGCGTCCGGCGCCAGGAGCACCGCGGCGTGGACGCCGCCGGCGTGCGTGCCGGCGCGGCGAGCGAGGGGTCGGGCGCCTCGTCGCCGGAGGGCCTCCTCCAGCGCCGCCGCGAAAGCCCCGGCGATCAACTCGTCTTCCGGCGCCGCTTCCGCGTGGGCGACCACCGCCAGGCGGGCCTCGCCCACGACGGCGCGGAGCCCGCGGGGGAGGGCGAGGGGCGGTCGCTCCGCGCGTTCGGCGGAGCCTCCGAGCCGCTGCAAGGTGGGCAGCGCCGTCGCCGCGATGGCCGCGCGGCCTCGGGCATCGAAAGGCCCGACCACGCGCAGCGTCACGCGTCCCCGTGCGCGCAGCCGCCGCAGCAGGCCCCGGGCGTCCGCGTCGACCACCTGATCCACCGAGAGTCCGAGCGCTCCGGCGAGCTCGGTCTCGCCGAAGCCCTCGCCGAGGAAGACGCCGAGCGGGTCGGCCCGGAGCGTGAGGAGCGCCTGCCGTCGCGCGATGGCCACGCGCTCCGGGGCCAAGGGCGTGGTCGCGCAGTCGAGGAGCGCCGCCGCGGCCTGGGCCGCTTCTTCGGTCGGGGCGCGCGCGAGGAGCGTCAGCCGGCCCGGGGACGACGCGGCGCGGACCCCTGGGCAGCCTTCGCGGAGCACTCCGGCCACGAGGCGGCCGGCGCCGGCCCAGGTGCCCCGGGCGTCCTCCGGTGCCTCGAGAGTCAGCGCCAGCCCCACGTCGGCGTGCGTGGTGGTCTCCAGAACCAAGCGGGCGCCCCGGTCGGTGGTGCCGGCGACGCGCGCGCGCTCCCTCGCTTGCTCCACGAGGCCCGCGGCCTGGGCTCGCCGTGCGCGCTCGCGCCCGAGCAAGGCCCTCGCTTCGGCCTCGCAGCGCTCGGCGCGCGGTCCGTCGGTGCAGAGGACGCCCAGGCCGACGCGGCCGACGGGGATCGTCCGGGACGCGCGCCCGGCCCAGGAGGCGAGGGCCAGGGCGTCGCTCGCGTCAACCGCCGGCGGGTCGCGGCGGCGCGCGAAGGCTGCGGGCGGCCGGGCGGCGACGGCGAGCG
>JBCCAW010000295.1:0-7381 GCA_039814655.1 Myxococcota bacterium
GGGGGGGGGGGCCCTTGGTGGTCATCGAGGCGACCTCCGTTGTGGTGTGGGGGGGCGTGCCGGGGGGGCGCGGGGCCGCCGTCGCCCGCGCCGTGCTGGCCGCGCGCGCGGCCTTTCCCGCCTGGAGCGCGCTGCCCCCGGAAGAGCGCGGCGGCTTCCTGCGCGCGGCGGCCGGCGCGCTGAAGCCCCAGGCCGACGCGCTCGCGGACCTCGTGAGCCGCGAGGTGGGCATGCCGCGCAAGCTCGCGCTCCCCGTGCAGGTGCTTCTGCCCCTGGGCAACCTCGGCACCTTCGCCAAGCGGGCCTCCGAGATGGCCTTCGAAGAGGAGCTCGGGAGCTCGCTGATTCTCCGCGAGCCCATCGGCGTCGTCGGCGCGATCACGCCCTGGAACTACCCGCTCCATCAGGTGGTCGCGAAGGTCGGTGCGGCGCTGGCGGCAGGCTGCACGGTCGTGGTGAAGCCGAGCGAGGTCGCCCCGCTCACGGCCTTCGCGCTGGCCGAGGCCTTTCAGCAGGTCGGCTTGCCCCCGGGCGTGTTCAATCTGGTCAGCGGCGATGGCGCCGGCGCCGGCGAGGCGCTCGTCGCGCATCCGGACGTCGACATGATCACCTTCACGGGCTCCACGGGCGCGGGCCGCCGCGTCAGCGAGGTGGCCGCCCGCACCATCAAGCGCGTGCACCTCGAGCTCGGCGGCAAGAGCGCCAACATCGTGCTCGACGACGCCGATCTCCCCGCGGCGGTGAAGGCCGGCGTGAAGAACTGCTTCCTCAACGGCGGGCAGACCTGCTCGGCCTGGACGCGGTTGCTCGTACCCAAGGACAAGCGCGACGAAGCCGTCGCCGTCGCCAAGGAGGTCGCCGAGTCCTTCACCGTGGGCGACCCCTTCGACGGCGGGACGCGCCTCGGGCCCATGGTGAGCGCGGCGCAGCGCGACCGCGTGTTGGGCTTCGTCGCGAAGGGCGTCGAAGAGGGCGCGACGCTCGTCACCGGCGGGGCCGAGGCGCCGGACGGCCTCTCCCGGGGCTTCTTCGTGCCGCCCACGGTCTTCGCGGACGTCACGCCGGACATGACCATCGCCCGGGAAGAGATCTTCGGGCCCGTGCTCTCGATCCTCACCTACGAGGACGAGGACGACGCCGTCCGCATCGCGAACGACAGCATCTACGGCCTGCACGGCGGCGTCTTTTCGGCCGACGCGGAGCGGGCCCTGCGCGTGGCGCGGCGGCTGCGTACCGGCCAGGTGGACATCAACGGCGGCCGCTACAACGCCGAGGCGCCCTTCGGCGGCTACAAGCAGTCCGGAAACGGGCGCGAGTACGGCGCCATCGGGATCGAGGAGTTCCTCGAGTACAAGAGCCTTCAGCGCTGAAGGCGACGACCCGAGGCGGAGAGGCCGAGGCCTCGTCGCGCCCCGGGCCCGGCCCGCTAATCGCTGACCTCGACGAGAGCGGCGTCGGCGGCGTTCTTGCGCACGCTCTCGATGCCGTTCTTGCACGCAGCTTTGCTCTCGTAGGCCTGGCTCTGCGCGATGACCTGCCCGTTGCCCGACTTCAGACGGAAGCGGAACTTGCCCGCCTTGTCGCTGTACATCTCGAACTTTCCTGCCATGAGTCGTCCTCCGGCGCGGACCCTAAACCAAGCACGGCGGCACTGAAAAGCGCGGTTTCCGTTCTGTTTCGCGGCCCGGTGGCCCGCTCAGGCCCAGAGAGAGGTGGCGAGCGCGTCGACCAGCGCGACCGCTTCCTCCGCGTCCGGGAGCCCGAGCGCGTCGGCCACGTCGGCGGCGGGAGCCCGGCGGGCGCTCGCGCGGAGCGACGAGACCTCGCGCTTCATGGCGCGCTCGATGTCTTCGACGGTCGCGGCGTCGAGGCGCTCCATGGCCCAGCCGTGAATCTTCCAGCTCAGCGCCGCGTGCCGCGTCTCGTCGACGGCGATGCCCTTCATGGTGCGCGCGAGGCCCGGGTCGGCGGCCTGGAGCGCCTGGCGATGGCCCATCAGGGCGCCGAAGGTCTCCCGCACGCAGCCCTCCGTGGCGTTGTCCAAGGCCAGCGCCGCAAGCTCCCGGAGCGGCCGCGGCGCGTGCTCCACGGGCGCCGGTTCGGCGCCGAAGCGGCGCGCGTGGTCCGTCACCTCGCGCGCGTGGCGCACCTCATCGAGGGCCGCGCGCTTGGCCTCGCGAACGAGCGCGAGCGGCGCCCCGAGCGCCTCGAGCTCTTCCGCGAGAATGTCGAAGGCGACCACGGCGCTGGCCTCGAGGTGCGCCATCTCGGCGAGCTCCCGGCCGAGGCTAGCCCGCGGCGCCCTGAGCGCGTGGGGCAAGAGGCCCTCCGGGCGCCGGCCGATGGCGCACGGGGTGTCGTCGCGGCGAATCACCTCGCGCTGCGCCGCGTTCACCCTGCCGTCGCGCGTGACGGTCACGTCGTAGCCGTAGACGTCCGTGGGATCGAAGTAGCAGAACTGGTCGTCGGTGACCCGGAGCTCCCAGCCGTCCGGCGCCGGGCGGTAGGCGTAGTGCGCGACCTCGTCACAGAGGTTGGTGGTGTAGCCCGCCTGCCAGGCCATGATCACGGCCTCCTCGGCCGTGTCGATGTCGCCGAGGAACGCGGCGAGAGCGCTGGGCGTCAGGTAGGCCCGCGCGCCCTCCGCGTCCGTGACCAGGACGGCGTTCTCCAGGGTCTCCGTCCGCAGCCGAAGGAGCTCCTCCTGGCACGCGGCGACGTCCCGCGCGTTGACGCAGGCTTCGCCGCTCTCGTCGATGGTCCAGCCGCCCCCGTCGAAGGCGCCGCCCTGAAGCAGACCGACCCAGTCCGCGGGCATCGCCGGGGTGATGCCCGCGGCCGGCCGCCAGCCTCCGGCGGCCGCCGTGCAGATGGGCACCCAGGGCTCGTTCCCCAGGTCCGGCCGCGTCATGTCGAGCGGCGTCATGTCGACGCTCATGTCCTGGTCCGGCGGCAGAACCACGGTGGTCTGCGAGCAGCCGCCGGTGGCCAGCACGCTCGCGGCCAGCGAGGCGCGGGCGAGACCGCCGAAGAAGCGCCCGAGCGCGCGCGCGTTGCCCTGGCGCACGCGACGCAGAAGCTCGCTGGACGCGGCGGCGCCTCGCTCCTGGGCGGGAAGAACGACGGGGAGGGTCTTCGGGCGGGTCATGGCCAGAAGCGGAGCACGATGTGTGCCACGCCAAACGGCACGACTTGGCACAGCCGGCGCGCGCTGCGGCGCTCGCGCGGCTCCCTCAATCGCGGGCCGCGAGGCGGCCGTCCCGCTCCGGCGTGAAGCCGGCGAGGAGCGCGTTGGTCAGCGCGTCGCCCATGGCCGCGTAGCCCCGCTCCGTGAAATGCACGTGGTCCCGGAGCGCGAGGCCCCGGCGCACCCAGCGCTCCATGGCGCCGCGGCCGCCCATGAAGGCGAAGGTGTCGAAGAAGGCGCAGCCCTCCTCGGCGGCGAGCTCGGCCTGCATGCGCACGACCTGCTCGAGGCGGGGCCGGGGCAGGTAGCGGCCCGCGCGCTCGCGAGGAAAATCGCCGGGGCCGATGAGAAGGCAGGCGGCCTCGGGCACGCGCTCCCGCCAGCGCCGCAGGAGCGTGCGGTAGCGATCGCGCAGCGCGGAGAGCGGCTCCCGCGCCCGTACGCTCTCGTTGGTGCCGTAGGCCAGCGCGACCAGGTCCGGCGGCCGCGCGGCGAGCTGCGCGCGGAGTGTCTCCGGGCGCCACTTCTCCTGGTCGATGAGCCGGGATCCGGGCACGCCGAGCGCGTCCACGGTGATGCCGCGCTCGCCGCGGCTAAAGTCTAGGCCGAAGACACGCACGGGTCCCTGGCCGTCGGTCTCGACAGACACGGTCGGCGTGCGCTCGGGGAAGCGGAGCGTGACCGAAGCGGCGGCTTGCGTGTCGAGGCGCGCTTCCATGCCACCGGCGCGCAGGGCCAGGGTGCCGCCCCGGGGCTGGCGCAGCGCATGCAGCGTCACCCGGTCCGCCGTGCCGGCGAGGGTCAGCCGCGCCGTGGCCCGGCCCTCGGCGCGCAGCGCCACGCCGGCGTAACCGTAGTGGTCGAGGCGCCGTGGCTCGCCCACGCGGCCGCGCACGAAGCGCCCGCGCCACCCGTGGGCCTCGACCTCGACGCCGGCGCGGCCGGTGGCGAAGGGCGTGGCCGGCAGCACCCAGCCCGGACCGCCGTCGCCGAAGCGCGCCTGGAGACGGCGCCGAAGCACGCCCGTGTACTCGTCGCCGGCGGTGTGCGACGCGCCCCAGAAGGCGAGGCGCACCCGGCGCGTCGCCGCGTCGCGCAGCGCCGCATGCAGCGTGGCCAAGGCCTCCGGGGATCCTTGGAGCCCGGGCCCGCGCTGCGCCGGCAAGGGCGCCGCGAGGGCGCCGAGGCCCAGGAGGACCGCCAGTCCGGCCGATAGAAGCGAGGGCGCGCGAGGCATTCGAAGCGCTCCCAGCATACGGATTCCCAGCGGCGGCGGCAGACTTTCTCGCCGCCCGGGGAACGCGCCGCCGTGCGCCGTCACCGGGCGACCCCATACTCCGCGGGTGGGGTCGGCGAGGCGCGCGGCATGCTGAACGAGGCGCTCCCGGAGCGCGTCCGAGCCAAGCTCGAGACGCTCCCGACGCAGCCAGGCGTGTATGTCTTTCGTGGCCACGACGGCGCCGTGCTCTACGTGGGCAAGGCGCGCTCGCTCCGGAGCCGGGTGCGGAGCTACTTCCTCCCGGGCTCGAGCGACGTGCGGGCCTTCGTCGCGCGCCTCGAGCGTGAGCTCGGCGACCTCGAGACCTTCGTCGCCTCGACGGAGAAGGAGGCGGCGCTCCTCGAGAACCAGCTCATCAAGGAGCACCAGCCCCGCTACAACATCAAGCTCCGGGACGACAAAGAGTTCCTCTCGCTCCGGCTGAACGCGAACGCGCGCTGGCCGCGGCTGGAAGCCGTGCGGCGCCCGCGGCCGGACGGGGCGCGCTATTTCGGGCCCTACCACTCGGCCACGGCGGCGCGGCAAACGCTCCGGCTCGTGAACCGGCACTTCCAGCTCCGCACCTGCACGGACGCGGAGCTCGCGCGGCGGACCCGGCCCTGCCTCCAGTACCAGATCAAGCGCTGCCCGGGGCCCTGCGTCTTCGACGTCGATCGGGCGGGCTACGCCGAGCAGGTGCGGAGCGTGGGCCTCTTCCTCGAGGGGCGCCACGACGAGCTCATCGAGACCCTCGAGGCGCGCATGAAAGCCGCCGCGGCCGAGCTCGCCTACGAGCAGGCGGCGCTGCACCGGGACCAGATCCGCGCCGTCGACCGGGCCCGGGAGACGCAGCGCGTCGCCGTGGTGAGGGACGTCGACCAGGACGTCATCGGCCTCTTCCGCCAGGCGGACCAGGCCGAGGTGGCCGTGCTGCTCGTGCGCGCGGGCAAGCTCGTGGGCGTACGCACTTACGGCTTCCAGGACGTCTCGCTGCCGAACGACGAGCTGCTCGCGAGCTTCCTCCTCGAGTGGTACGCGCGGGCGCCGATCCCCGACGAGGTGCTGCTCCCAGCGGCCGTCGAGGCCATGGATGGCCTCGCGGGCGTGCTGGCGGACCAGCGCCGGGCCCAGGTGGGGCCCAAGCGCGCGCCGAAGGTGCTGGCGCCGCAGCGTGGGTCCAAAAAGGAGCTCCTCGCCATGGCGCAGGACAACGCGCGCCATGCCTTCGAGGAGAAGCGGCGGGCGAGCGAAGACAGCGAGCGGCGGCTCCAGACCGTGCAGGAGCGCCTTCGCCTGCCGGCGCTGCCACGGCGCATCGAGTGCGTCGACGTGTCGCACACGGGAGGCCAGGAGACCGTCGCGGCGGTGGTCGCCCTGCGCGACGGGGCGCCGGACCGGAAGCGCTACCGGAGCTTTCACGTGAAGCGCGTGCGCGGCGGCGACGACTACGGCGCGCTCTACGAGGTGCTCAGCCGGCGTCTCAAGCGCGGGCGCGACGCGGAGAAGGGCTGGGAGCTGCCGGACCTGCTCGTCGTCGACGGCGGCAAGGGGCAGCTCAACGTGGCGCTGGCCGTGCTTCGGGACCTCGACGTGACGCTGCCCGTCGCGGGCCTGGCGAAAGAAAAGGAGAACCCGCTCGGCGACAAGCGCGTCGACCGGGTCTTTCTCCCGGGCCAGAAGAACCCGATCCCCGTGCACGGCACGCCGGCGCTGCAGATGCTCGCGCTCGCGCGTGACGAGGCCCACCGCGCGTCGAACCAGCTCCGCGTGAAGCTGGGCGCGAAGCGGCGCCTCCGGAGCGAGCTCGACGACGTGCCGGGCATCGGCGCCAAGACCCGGGCCAAGCTGCTGCAGACCTTCGGCAGCCTCGACGGCGTCAAGGCCGCCTCGGCGGAGGAGCTCCGCGGCGCCGGCGCCACGAAGCGGCAGGTCGACGCCCTGGTGCGCGCCTTCCACGGCGAGAGCGAGGCCGAGGCCTTCGCCCGCGCCGGCGAGGCCGAGAGCGCCGCCCTCGACAACGCCTTCGCCGCCCTCGAGTAGCGCTTCAGCCCCGGGAGGCGGCGGCCGGGGGCGCCGCCGCGGGCGCCGGCGGTTTGCTGAGCGCCCAGACCAAGGCCGCCGCGCCGGCGATGAGCACGAGCGCCACCATCAGCATCACCTGCCGGCGCTTGGCGGCCTGCCGGCGCTCCAGGTCCTCCGTAAGGTCGTCGAGGTCCGCGCCGAGGGCCTGGCGCCGGAGCGGGCCCAGAGAGTCCCGGCGTGGCGGAGGCTTCAGCGGCGTCCGGTCGAGCTCCGGGAGGCTGTCCGAGCGGCCCGGGAACATGGCCTGCACGAAGCCCGCGATGTCGGCCTCGCGCACGCCCTGGCGTTCGAGCACGAGCCACTTCTCGAGCGCGGCGGACACGGCCTCGGCCGTCGTCGCGCGCTTCTGCCGGTCCTTCGCCAGCATGGTCTGTACGATGCGGTCGAGCATCTCCGGGACCTCCGGGCGCACGGCGCGCACCGACGGCGGCGCCTCGTCGAAGAGGATCGCCGCCACGGTCTCCGCTTCGCTTCCCCGGTCGTAGAGCGCCGTGCCCGTCAGCGCCTCGTAGAGGCAGAGGCCCAGCGAGAAGAGGTCGCTGCGCCCGTCGAGGCGCTCGCCGCGGTACTGCTCCGGGGACATGTAGGCGAGCTTGCCCTTGAGCTGCCCCTGCTGGGTCTTCCGGAGCTGCGCGCTCGACTTGGCGATGCCGAAGTCGAGGAGCTTCACGGTCCCGTCGAAGCCCACCATCAGGTTGTCCGGCGTCACGTCCCGGTGGACGATGCCGAGGGGCTGGCCGGCCTCGTCCCGGGCGCCGTGCGCGTGCGTGAGCGCGTTCGCGACGTCGGCCACGAGGCGCACGCTCATGGCCATGGGCAGTGGGCCCACGCGCTCGATGAGCGCGGGGAGCGAA
>JBCCAW010000091.1:0-14191 GCA_039814655.1 Myxococcota bacterium
CCAAGCGGTCCCTCTCCCCGCGAAGGCGCCGCCGCGTCGCCTGCGCAGCCTCGCCTTCGAGCGCCGCCAGCCGTGACCGCGCTCGGGCCAGGGCCACGCGCTGCCCAGGCTGCCGGCGCGCGAGCCGTTCGAGCCGCAAACGGCCGAGGTCGATGCGCCGGACCATGGCGCGCTCGAGCGCCCGGCGATGGCCCTCGAGCGCCTCCCGCAGCTGCGCCTGCTCCGGCACGAGCTGCTCCGCCGCGTTCGACGGCGTCGCCGCGCGCGCGTCCGCCACGAGCTCCGCGAGGCTCACGTCGGACTCGTGCCCCACGCCCACCACCGTCGGCACGCGGCACGCGGCCACGGCCCGCGCCACGGCCTCGTCGCTGAAGGGCCAGAGCTCCTCCGCGCTCCCGCCGCCGCGGCACACGATGACGGCGTCGAGCTCCGGGAGCCGCTGCACGGCCTCGAGGGCCCGAACGACGCTCGCCACGGCCGTCTCCCCGGACACGCGACAGTCCGCCACCACGAGCCGCACCGGGGACCGCGCGTGCGCCACGCGCACCACGTCCTGGAGCGCCGCGCTCTTGGCGCTGGTGACGACGCCCACCACCCGGGGAAAGCGGGGCAGAGGACGCTTACGCTCCGCCGCGAAGAGCCCGTCCGCATCGAGGCGGCGCCGCACGGCCTCGCGCCGTGCCTGGAGGTCGCCATCGCCGGCCGGCAGCACCGTCCGCGCCTGGAGCTGCAGCTGCCCGCGCGCGTCGTAAAAGGTGAGGCGTCCGCGGATGCGCACGCGCTCGCCCTCGACCAGCCGCGCCCGGGCGGTCCGCGCATCGTCGGCGAAGAGCACGGCCCGAAGTCGCGCGCCGGCGCTCTCGTCGTTGAGGGCGAAGTACACCGCGCCGCTCGCCGCGCGGCGCACGTCGCTCAGCTCGCCTTCGACCCAAAAGTCCCGGAAGCGCTCCTCCACGTGAAAGCGCAGCGCCCGGGCGACCTCCGCCACGCGAAACACCTTCGGCCCCTCGCGCGGTCGCTCCTGACGCTGCTTCGCACGCTGCCGGAGCCGGTCGCCGGGACGTTCTCCCCAGCGGCGCCGGTCCGACGTACCGCCGCCCGCCGCGCCACCATCGCCCTCCCCCGGCACGGTCAGCGCGGAGCGGCGGCCTGGCTCGCGCCGGCGCTGGCTCCCGAGGGGAGCTCGGACAAGAGCTGAAAGGCCATGGTGTGCTCGAAGAAGGACACCATGCCCAGCGCGACCACGCGCTCGAAGAGCGACCGGGCTCCGGCCATGTCCCCGGCAGCGAGGCGCCGGGCGCCCTCGTAGAAATGCGCTTCGGTCTGCTCGCCGGTGCCGTCCGCACGCCGGACCAGCCCGGCGTAGGCCAGGTCGCCGACGCCGAAGCGCGCCAGCGCGCCGCTCCACACCTCGTCGTGATCGCTCTGGCTACGCAGGAGCGCGAGCACATCGTCGTCGGGGGCGCTGCCGCTCCGCCCGCTGACGGCCATCACCCAGAGCGCCGTGTAGACCTTCCACTCCGCGGGCAGCGTGAGCTGCCGCTGCGCGTTCCGGAAGACCTCGTGGGCAAAGCCCCGGTCCACCTCCGGGCCACCCACCAAATGCGCGAGCACCGTGGCGTAGGTGTCGAAGCGCCGGGGCGCGGCGCGCATGGCGGCGCGAAAGGCCCCCACGGACTCGTCATGGAGCCCGAGGCGGTCGAGGAGGATCCCCTCCCGGGCATGCAGAGCGGCGACCTGCGGACCCGCGCCCCCGGCTTCGGCGACGGCGCGTCCGAGGCGCCGCACGCCCTCGAGCGACTGGCGGTAGTGGCGCCGGGCCTGCGCAGCGTCGCCTTGGCCGCGAAAGGCGTCGCCGAGACGCTCGAGGAGCCGCGCCCGCTGAAGCTCGCCCTCGAGCCCCGTGGCCCGAGTCAGGTCGAGGGCGCGGCGATAGCGCCGGGCCGCGGCGCCCGCGTTGCCGCTCCGCTCGTCGAGCACGCCGAGCTGCACGAGCGCCTCCGGCCGCTCCTCGGCGGCCAGGCTCGCCTCGAAGTGCGCGCGCGCGTCTTCCGTATGGCCCGCGTTCATCTCCGCCACGCCGAGGAGCAGCGCGATGCGCGCCTGCGCCACGGGCGCCGCGGCCTCGGGGAAACGCTCGGCCCGGGCCGCGAGCAGCGCCTCGGCGCGTTCCGCGAGACGCCGGTTGGTCGTGGGATCCTCGTCGAAGCTCCCGGCCTCGAGGAAGGCCACGAGACTTTCGAGGGCCTCATCGTAGAGCGAACGTACGTTCGGCTGGAGCTCGATGGCCTCGAGGTACCAGGCGGAGGCGGCTTCGACGTCGCGCGCGTCCCCGGCCACGCGCGCGAGGCACGCCGGGAAGCGCCCGTCCCCGCTGAAGCGCCGGAGGCCGTAGCGGCAGATGCCCACGGTCACCTCGGGTCGCGGCTCGCGGTAGACGTCGGCCAGCTCCATGAGCGCGTCGGCGGCATCGTCGCCCCGGTCCCGGGCGCGCTCGAGGGTGCGCACGAGCTGCCCGATGGTGTCGCCGCCGACGGTCATGGCGCGCACGTGCGTGAGCGCCGAGGCGAGGTCGCCGACGCGAAGGTAGACCGCGGCCACGTCGAGGGGCGCGATGATTGTGAATCGCTCGAGCAGCTGCGGCCGGCGAAGCAGCATGCCGGCCTCGCCTCGGGAGAAGCTCCCGAGCACGGCGTCGACGCGCGTCACGTGAAGCTGCGCGAGGGTCTCGAGCACGTTCGGCGCTGGCGTGAGGCGCGCGTGCTCGTCCCAGACGTCGACCTGCTGGGAAGTCGCCTCGAAGGGGTTGCCGAGCGTCGTCCGCGCCTCCGCGGACCATTGCGCGAGGGCCTCGTAGGCCTCGGCCGGAGTCTGTCCGCGGTCGTCGCGCACCTCCGGCGTGAGCCCGCGAAGCACGAGCAAGCCCGCGAGCACGCGCCCCTCGTCGCCCCGGGGGGCGCCGGCCTCGACGATGGCCGCGGCCACGGGACCAAGCGCCTCCGGGACGCGACCGTTTGCGAGGTCTTCCGGGAGCAAGAGCTCGGCCATGCGACCGAAGTGCGCGACGAGCGCGTCGTAGTCGCCGCTCGCGACGATGCGCTCCGTATCCTGGGCCACGTAGGCCAAGAGCGCGTCGCGGAGCTCCCCGCGGTGCCGGTCGTCGAGAGGCAGGCCGTGAAAGGCCCGCGTCAGCGCGGCGGCGTTGTCCGCGTCCACGGAGGCCGGCACGCCTCCGGGCAGAGCCGTGGTCGTGCGCCCGCTCCCGGCGCGGGAACCGCACGCCGCGAGGAGGAAGAGGAGACCGGCGACGCCGGCGCGGGAAAAACCAGCCATGGAGGAGAGGGGAGCCTACGGGCCGGATAGTCCATGGGCCAGCGGACCCCACGACGCCGGGGGTCTCACGCGGAAGACCCCGGTTGACCTGCCGGCCTTGGGCCCGCATGCGGAGGACGTGGTCGCCACCCGCCGCCTCACGCCGCTCCAGGCGCTTGGCCTCACGGCGCTGGCCGTGGCGCTCTCGCAAGGGCTCCTGGTGGGCCTCGCGGGCCTTCGCATGCTGCGCGGCGCGTCCTGGGAGGCCGCGGCGCGCACGGTCAGCGCCGACGCCTTTTCCCTGGCGGCCTGCGCGTTTCTCGGCTTCGGCGCGGCGATACTTCTGGGGCTCCGGCGGCTCCGGCCGGCGCCGATTCAAAGCGTCCGTGAGCTGGCTGGGCGCCTCGAGCTCGAGCCGCGGCCGGCGCCGGTGCTGGCGCTGGCCTCGGTGGCGGGGCTGGCAATGCAGCTACCCCTCGCCGAGATCGGCAACGTCGTCCAGGAGCTCTTCCCGCGGGGCACGGCCGAGCGACTGGCGGAGCTCGAGCGGCTGCGCGCCGAAGGCCCGCTCGAAGGGCTCGGGCTCGCCTTGGCCTTCGTCGTCGTCGCCCCGCTCGTCGAGGAAGCGCTCTTTCGCGGCGTGATTCTCCCGGGCCTGGCCGAGGACCAGCTCGCGCGCGTGCCCCACGCCATCGTTGGCAGCGCGCTGCTCTTCGCCGTGATGCACTTGCGCGCGGACGCGGTGGCCTACGCCTTCGTCGCCGGGCTCGTGCTCGGGGCCGTGCGCGTGTGGACGGGCTCGCTCCTGCCCTGCGTGGCGCTGCACGCGGCCAACAACGCCGTGCCGCTTCTCTTCCCGCCGGAGCTGCTGCGGCTGGAAGGCTTCAACGTGGTGCGCGACGAAGTGCTCCACGTCCCGGCCGCGCCCCTCGTCGCAAGCCTCGTCGTCGCCGTCGTCGCCCTCGGCGCCCTCGCACAGCTCGAAGACGCGGACTGAAGCGCCCCGCCGCGGCAACCGGCAGTGGCGTAACGCCAGCGCATGCCGCGGGCGACGCCCGGCGCTCAACGCGGCGTGAGCCCGGCCTGCACCAGATGCGTCCGGAGCGCGCTCGCCTCGGCACGCAGCCGGCGGGTGGTCGAGGCGAAGCCGTCTTCCAGGAGCGCGCGGCGGGCGGCGAAGTTCATGGGCGAGTGCAGGAACATGGTCGCGTCATCGCGGTCCGGCTCGAGGAGCTCGAGGCGTACCTTGGGGTGCTCCGCCGCGTAGCTCGCGAGGCCCTTTTCGAGGCGCGCCGCCGTCACCAGGCGCCAGGCCTGGTTGTAGACCCAGAGCAGGCCCTTGTCGCGGACCCGCGTCTTTTGGCCGTGGCCCGTCGGCACACTCGCCGACGCCGGGTCGAGGCGCAGCGGGACCATGGCGTTCACCACGAGCACCAGCTCGCAGCCCTGCTCCACGGCGACGTCCACGTGGCCCGCCTCGCCGACGCCGCCGGCAACGAAGTCCCGGCCGTCGATGCGTACGGGCGCGAAGAGGAGCGGCGTGGCGAGGCTCGCGCTGACGGCCTTGGCCACGGGGACGTGTTCGAGGTCCGCGCCGACGCCGAAGACGACGCGCTCGCCCACGTCGAGGTCGTTGGCCACGAGGAGGAGCCGGCGCGGCATGTCCGCGAAGGTCTTGGGGATGCCCCGGCGCGTGAGCACGTCGAAGAAGAACTGCTCGAAGGCCTCCGTCGTGAGCACGCCGGCCGGCAGCGAATCGAAGAAGCGGTCGACCTCGGCCCAGAGGTCGACGGCGAGGGGCCGGCTGGTCATGGCGCCGGCGCTCCGGCGAAAGGCCCCGAAGGCCGAGCGCGCTACGCGGCGCAGCTCGCGAAGGTCCACGCGGAGCAGGTGCTGACGTTCCAGCGGGAAGAAATCGTCGCTCGGGTCGAGGAGCGCCCGGTAGAGGCGCTCGGCGGGCACGCCGCCCGCGATGGCCGTCGCCACGCAGGCGCCGCTCGCCGCGCCGACCACCACGTCCGGGACGAAGTCCTCGAAGTAGGCCTCGAGCGCAGCCAGGACGCCCACCTCGTACATGGCGCCGGTGATGCCGCCGCCGGCGAGGCAGACTCCGATGCGAGGGGACGTCACCGCGCGGTCGTATCACGACTCCCGAGGAGTCTCAGCGCAGGAGCGCATAGGTGAGCAGGGCGCCAAGCGCCAGCGCGCCGACGCCGAGCACCACCACGCTCAGGAGCACGAGCGGGTCGCGGCGCACGCGGTCGAAGGAAGGCCGGTCCGAGGCCCGGCGCGCGCTCGTCTCGCGTTCCCCCGTGGCGAAGGTCGGGCGCTCGTCCCGGGGCAACGCCGGCGCGGGAACGGAGGGCGCGACCACCGGGAGGTCCGGCGCCGAGCTCCGAACGTCGGCCAGGAGCGACTCGCGCGGGCTCGCCTCGGGAATGCTCCCGTCCGGCGCGCTGATGCGCACGCCCGCCGCCGCCGCGAAGTCCGCGGCGAGCTTCATGGGCCGGTCGTAGCGATGCTCCGGCTGCGGCGCCATGGCCTTGGCCAGCACGAGCTCCAGATCTGGGTTCAGGTCCGGCCGGTGCATGGACAAGGGCTCCGTGCGCCCCTGGAGGATGGCCCCGAGGAGCTGGCCGTGGTCCGACGCCACGAAGGGCGAGTCGCCCACGAGCGCCTCGTAGAGCACGACGCCGAGCGCGTAGACGTCCACGCTGGCGCCGGCCGTGTGCGCCGAGGCGATCTGCTCCGGCGCCATGTAGCGCGGCGTGCCGATCACCATGCCCGTGGCCGTGAGCTTCTTGGAGGTCGCGCTGAGCGAGAGGCCGAAGTCGAGCAGCTTCGCGGCGGGCCCAGTGCGCGGGAGGAAGATATGGTCCGGCTTGAGGTCCCGGTGCACGACGCCGGCCTCGTGCGCGGCCTCGAGACCGCTCGCGCAGGCCACGGCAATGGGCACCAGCTCTTCCGGGTCGAGGCGACCGCGGCGCTCGACGCGCTCCCGGAGCGTCTCGCCCTCCAGCAGCTCCATGGCCAGCCAAGGCACCTCCCCATCCCGGGCCAGGCCGTGGCCCCGGTAGTCCACGATGGAGGGGTGGTCGATGGCCTCGAGAATGGCCTGCTCGCGCTCGAAGCGCTCCCGGAGCGCCGGGTCCTTGCGCCCCTTGATGAGCACCTTGAGCGCGATGGGCGCGTCGCTCGCGAGCTCCGTGGCGCGGTAGACCTCGCCCATGGCGCCGGCGCCAACGCGGTCCTCGATGCGGAAAAGGCCGGCGACCTCCGTGCCCGGCGCGAAGTCCAGCGCGCCGTCCACGTAGGAGTCGCGCGCCGGCTCCCCCGCGGGCGAACCCTCGTCCGCCGGGCCGGGACCGTGCTCCTCACCGCTCATGGCCGGGGCAGCCTAGTACCCCGAGCCCGCGCGAGCGACTCGAACGCGCCCGCCTCGAAGGCGCTCGCCGGCCTCCGCGTCTCATCGGGACGGGAGCTGCTGGGCCGGCCCGGCGGCGGGCCCGTGCGCCTCCCACCAGCGGCGCGCGCGGGCAGCGTCCCAGGGCGGGAGCGTGGCCGCGAGCTTCCGGAGCGCCTCGGCCAGCGCCTCGGCCGATTCGATGCGCTCCGCCGGGTCCTTGGCGAGGCACGCGAGCACCAGCGCGTCCAGGGCCGCGGGCACGCCGGGAGCTCGCCTCGAGGGCGGGTCCGGCTCCCGGGTCACGTGCCGGAGCACCACGTCCATGGCCGTCTTGCCCGCGAAGACCGGCTCGCCGGTGAGCGCGAAGAAGGCGACGCAGCCCAGCGCATAGAGGTCGGCCCGGCCGTCGACGGGAGCCTCGCCGGTGGCGGCCTCGGGCGCGATGGTCGTCGGCGTGCCCTGGATGGCGCCATCGCGGGTCACGTCGCTCGCGTCCTCGCGGGGCCGGGCGGTCACGAGGCCGAAGTCGAGGACGCGGAGCACGTCGTCGTGCTGGCCGCGCGGGCCGATGAAGAGGTTGCCGGGTTTGACGTCGCGGTGCACGAGGCCGAGCGCGTGGGCTTCGGCGAGCGAATCGCACGCCTGGAGCAGGAGATGAACGACGCGCTCTGGCGGCAGCGGCCCGTGGCCGTCGACGAGGCGCTGGAGGTCCACGCCACGCAAGAGCTCCATGACGAAGTAGAAGGCGCCATCGTCGGCGACGCCGAAGTCGTAGAGTTCGACCGTGTGCGGCGACTCGAGCGTCGCGATGGTCTGGGCCTCGCGCTCGAAGCGAACCACGGCGGTGGCCTGCGCCTCGGGGCGGCCGCCGCCGCCGAGCAGCTCCGGGCGAATGAGCTTGATCGCCGCGGGCCGGCGCAGAAACCGATGCCGCGCCTCCCACACCTCGCCCATGCCGCCCGCGCCCAGCTTGCGCACCAGGTCGTAGGCTCCCAGGCGCCGCGCCTGCGAGAGATCGCGACGGAGCTGGCGCAACACGTTCGAAGGCAGCAGCGAGAGCAGCGCGCAGGCGAGCGGCGGCGCGCCGAGGGAGACGAGCACGTCCACGGGTTGGTGGGCCGCCCCGGCCAGGGGCGCGAGCGCGAAGCCCAGCGGCGTGAGGCCCGCGATGAGCAGCGCGACGACCATGGCCACCGCCGGCGTCGCCGGGACCAGGAGCGGCACGAGCAACACGTTCACGCAGTTCCAGCTGATGAGCGTGATCGGGCGCGTCGTCGCCAGCAGATCGAAGGGCTCCATGGCCGCGACGGCGCCGCCGAGCGTGAGGTGAAAGGCGATGCCGAGGGCCACGAGCAGGCGGCGCGACGTCGGCAAGCGCCAGACCGAGAGCCCGACGATCGCGAAGAGCACGAGCGACGTGGGCGCCACCACGAGACCGATGGCGGTGGCCGCGTCCGACCAAATGGAGAGGAACGCCAGCCAGTAGGCGAACATGGTCCCGCCCACGAGGAGGCAGGCGCCGAGGAGACGCCGCCGGGCGAGCATGAGCTCCCCCGCGCTGAGCGTCGCCCGGGCCGGGTCCAGGGTCCCGGCCGCCCGAAAGAGCGTCCGCATGGCCGGTGTGGGCTCCACGGGCGAAAGCCTAGACGATGGGAGGGCCCCGGCGGCGAGGCCGGAGCGCGGCGAGGTCCGCGTGCGCTAAAAAGGGAACGCCGTGGGCCAGATCACCTCGCTCTTCGCCTGGAAGTTCATCCGGCAGACGCGCCCGGGCGTGGACCGCGCGCGGCTGCTTCGCGACGCTGGCGTCGACCCGGAGGCCCCCGTCGACCCGAAGGTGATGATCCCCGCGGACAGCTACTACGGGCTGCTCGAGCGCCTCGATGAAGACGACGGTGCCCCCGATCTCCCGCTCCGGACCGGCGCCTCGATGCGCTGCGACGACTACGGGGCCTTCGGCCTCGCCTTCAAGTCCGCGGTGGATCTGCGCGGCTCCTACGCGCGCGCGCAGCGCTACGCGCGCGTCCTGACGAGCGTATCGACCTACGAGGTGGTCGTGCGCGGCGAGACCGCGTCCATGCGCCACGCTCGCGCGGGCATGCGGCGCGGCCTCCTCATGTCGAACGAAGCCACGCTGGCCTCGGTGCTCACCATCAGCCGCGAGGTCTCGACGGCGCCGGTGCGCCCGCGACGCGTCACCTTTCGTCATTCGGCTCCCGCACGCACCGCGCTCCACGAGGCCTTCTTCGGCTGCCCCGTGGTCTTCGACGCGGAGAGCGACGCGCTCGTCTTCACGCGCGCGGACCTCCAGGTCCCGAACAAGCTCGGCGACGCAACCATCGCGCGCTTCTTCGACACGCACCTCGAAGGCGAGCTCGCCGCGCTCGCCGACGACGAGGGGCTGGAGCAGCGCGTGCGCATCCAGGTGTCGGCGGCGCTCAGCGAGGGCGTCCCGAAGATCAGCGACACCGCCAAACGTCTCGGCATGAGCGGCCGCACGCTTCAGCGCCGCCTCGCGGACCGCGGCGCCAGCTACCAGGCTCTCGTCGACGAAGCGAGGCGCCAGCTCGCGGAGAAGCTGCTCGGGGACACGCGCTACTCGCTGGCGGAGGTCGCCTACCTCACGGGCTTCTCCGAGCAGAGCAGCTTCACCCGCGCCTTCAAGCGCTGGGCCGGCCAAACGCCGCGTTCGTACCGGCTCGCGGCACGGTGAGCCGCGGCGCCGCGGGACCCTTTGGCGTGCTCGGTCAATGGACTGGCGCCGGCGGTCAAGAAGGGGCGCCTCGGGACCCGTAGACAGGTCTTCGAACGCGGCGCCGCATCGCTCCACGGCGGAGCGACGGCGCCTCGGAAGGAGACTCTCATGACCGACTCGAACGCGAAGGCCACCCACCGCCTCACCCTCGTCATTGGCGCCACCGGCAAGACCGGGCGCCGCGTCGCCGAGCGCCTCGAAGCGCGCGGCCTGCCCGTCCGCCGCGGCTCCCGCGCGGCGACGCCGGCCTTCGACTGGAAGAAGCCCGAGGGCTGGGACGCCTGCCTCGACGGCGTGAAGGCCGTCTACATCACCTACGCGCCGGACCTCGCCATGCCCGGCGCCGGCGACGCCATCACGGAGCTCGTGCGCCGCGCCGGACGCGCCGGCGTGGAGCGCTTCGTGCTGCTGAGCGGCCGCGGCGAAGAGGAGGCGCAGGCCGCCGAGCGCATCGTGCTCGCCAGCGGCGTGCCGACCACCATCGTGCGCGCGAGCTGGTTTCACCAGAACTTCAGCGAAGGCGCCTTCGTGGACATGGTGCAGGCGGGCATGATCACGCTCCCGGCGGGCGACGTGCCCGAGCCCTTCGTCGACGTGGACGACATCGCCGACGTCGTCGTCGCGGCGCTCACGGAGCCCGGTCACGAGGGCGAGATCTACGAGGTCACGGGCCCGCGTTTGCTCACCTTCGCGGACGTCGCCGCCGAGCTCACGAAGGCCGCCGGACGCCCCGTTGGCTTCACGCGCGTGCCTCACGACGCGTTCGTCGCCGGCGCCGCGGAGGCCGGCGCGCCCGAGGACGTCGTGTGGATGCTCGACTACCTCTTCGCGACGGTGCTCGATGGGCGGAACGCGACGCTCACCGGCGGCGTGCAACGGGCCCTCGGGCGACCGCCGAGGGACTTCGCGGACTACGCGCGCGACGCGGCGGCCACGGGCGTGTGGGAGGCGGCCTGATGCCCTTCATCGTCTACGCCTGCTTTGGCGCGGGCCTCACGGCGGCGCTCGTGGCCGGGGTCTTCCAGTCCTTTTCCGACTTCGTCATGGCGGGCCTCCTTCGGGCCGCGCCGGCCGGCGGAATCGACGCCATGCAGCAGCTCAACCGCACGGTCTTCCGATCGGCCTTTTTGGCTTCCTTCATCGCCCTGGTGCCGGTCACGCTGGGCATCGCCCTCTACGGCGGCGTCGCGCTGACGGGCACGCCGCGCACGCTGCTCGTCACCGCCGGGGTGGTCTACGTGCTGAGCGTCTTTTTGGTCACGGCCTTCGGCAACGTGCCCATGAACGAGCGCCTGGACGAGCTCGCCCCCGGGAGCGACGCCGCCGCCGCGTACTGGCGCAGCTACGGGCGCGTGTGGACCGGCTGGAACCACGTGCGTACGCTCGGTTCGCTAGCGACGGCGGCCTGCCTTCTCTTCGCCTCGCTCTTGCTGGCGGCGGAGTGACGGGCCGGCGGGCGGATGCCGACGGCGTGCCGGCGCCATAGACTCCGCCCGCCGTGACCTGGCCCGACGATTGGATCGCGCTGCTGCTCTGGGTCCTGCTCGGCCTGGCCGTGGCGACGACGCTCGTCGCCCTCGGCTGGTGGCTTCGCTTTCGCCGGCTCCGCCGGAGCGCCGAGCGCTTTCGGCTCTTGGCCCCGGACGGCGTCGCCTGCCCGCCGCAGCGCCTCGAGGACCTGCCGGCGACGGGGAGCTGGGCGCCGGCGACGCTCGGGGATCCGCTGCCCGTGGACGCAAGATCCTGGGCCTACGAAGACCAGCCCATCGACTGGCGGCGGTCCATGGCGTCCCTCGGGACGCAGCTCCGGGACCACCGGGTCGCCGAGGTCACGCTCGTGCACGGCACCTTCGTGGGCACGGACCCGGTGGCCTTGCTCCAGGCCCTCGACCGCATTCCGGGCTCGGGGCTCGACCTGCGCCGGCGCCTCGGCCCGATGATGAAGGCCTCGGCGGAACATCTCCTCCAGGACGCTTCGAACTTCCCCGCGTCCTACGCCGCCTTGCTCCAGGCGGCGACGGGCGTCCCCACGTCGATCTTCCACTGGTCGTCCGAAAACGGGCATGTGGCGCGGCTCCGGGCCGCGGTGCGCCTCGCCCGCTACCTCGCCGCTCGCACCGAGACGCGCCCTCCGCACGCGCGCACGCTGCTGGTCGGCCACAGCCACGCCGGGCAGATCTTCGCCTTGCTGCTCCAGCTCCGGGACGAGGTTGCCCACGCGCCGCAGCTCGTGGCCATCGCCCGAGAGATCGGTGAGGACGGCGACGCGCTCATGGAGGCGCTCGCCGTGCTCCGGCGCCGGCGCGTCGACGTGGTGACCATGGGGACGCCCGTGCGCTACGGCTGGACCGAGGCGGCGGGGCCGCAGCTGCTGCATCTGGTGAACCACCGCGGCGAGGGCCCGACGGTGCCCGACCTCCCGCGGGGCCTTCAGCGCATGCTCACCACCGCCGACGGCGACTACATCCAGCTCCTCGGCATCGCCGGCTCGGACCTGCCCTCGGCGGATCCAGGCACACGCGCTCTCGAGGACCTGCTCGACGAGCCCCTGGGCCCGGGCTGGGCCCCGCGGGCCTGGCTCGAAGGCGTGCGCCATGGCCGCCGCGTGCCCGAGGGCGGCTTCACGTGGCTGGTGGACTACGGCGATGCGTCGGAGAGCGGCCGCGCGAACCTCATCCAGACGGGCCTGGGCCACGCCATCTACACGCGCCGTACGACCATGGCCTTCTGGCTCGAGCGCGCCGCCGAGCGCTACTACCGTTGAGGGACGTGGGCGCACGTCGCGCTGCTCACGCGCCGCACGCCGATCAGCGCGGGAGCGCGGCGCCCACGGCGTCGAGTAGCTGCGTGCGCGTGAAGGGCTTCGGCAAGAAGCGCGCGCTCTCTGGCAGGGACCCGTCGGCCTCGAGGAGCGGCTCGGCGTAGCCCGAGACGAAGAGCACTTCGAGACTCGGCAGCTGCGCCTGCAGCAGACCCGCAAGCTCCGGCCCGGAGCCGTCCGGGAGCACGACGTCGGTCACGAGCAGCTCCGGCGGCTCGGCGCCGGAAGCCAGATGTTCCTGCACCGCCGCCGGGTGCGCGAAGGAGGTCACCTGGTGCCCCGCCGCCCGGAGGATGCGCTCGCCGAGGGCGCGTACGAGACGCTCGTCTTCCACGAACCAGAGCCGGCCCGGGCGCGCCGCCGCCGGGAGTCTCTCCGCCTCCGACCGCTCCGGAGCGCCGCGAAGGGGAAGGTGAACGGCGAAGGTCGTGCCCGCGCCGGGGGCCGTTTCCACGAGCACGCGCCCCTGGTGCTGGAGCACGATGCCGCGCACGCTGGCCAAACCGAGGCCGGTGCCCGTGCCACGCGTCGTGAAGAAGGGCTCGAAGGCGCGTTCTGCGACCGCCGGCGCCATGCCCGGGCCGTCATCGTGCACGCGGAGCACGGCCTCCTCGCCGACGACCTCCGCGCGGAGCCGGATGCGGCCGCGGCCGTTCACGAACGCCTGCGCGGCGTTGATGACGAGGTTCGTGAGCACCTGCGCCAAGCGCGTCCGGTCGCCTTCGACCCAAACGGGCGCCGCGGGTGCCTCGAGCTCGAGCACCGTCGCCTCGCTCACGAGCCGGGAGAGGAGCCGCGTGCTTTCCGTCAGGAGCGCGCCGAGCTCGATGGGGCGACGCTCGAGGGGCGCCCGGCGGCCGAAGGCGAGGAGCCGGGACGAAAGCTCCCCCGCGTGGCGCGCGGCGTCTTCGATGGACGCGAGGCTCTCGAGCGCGTCCGGGTCGAGGGCCGCGTCCTCGAGAAGCTGCGCGTGGGAGAGGACCACCGTGAGCACGTTGTTCAGGTCGTGCGCGACGCCGAGGGCGAGGCGCCCAGCGAGGCCTTCGCCCGCCGCCGCCGCGAGCTCTTCCGTGAGCGCGCTGATGCGCTCCTGCGCCTCCACGAGCGGCGTACGGTCGATGGTTACGCCCACGGCGTAGCGCGGCTCGTCCCCGTCCCAGAGAATCAGCCCACGGTCCTCGAGATGACGGATCTGCCCGTCCGGGTGCCGGATGCGGAAGCGCGGATTGTAGGTGCCCGTACGCCCGTATTGGGCCGCCATGGCCTCCGCGATGATCGCCTGGTCGTCGGGCAGCACGCGTTCGAGATAGGACTCCTGCGTCACCGGTCCGGGCTCGAGGCCCGTGAGCGCGTAGCAGCGCTCGGACCACCAGAGCCGTTCCGGATCCCGGTCGAGACGCCACACGCCGAAGCCGTAGGCCTCGAGCACGTCGAGGTAGGCCGGGGAGAGACCCTCCTCGGGCCCGGGTTTCGGCTCCAGCGCGCGGAACGTGAAGCAGGCGCCGCCGCCGGCGCGGCGGCGCCCCTCGAGCTGCAGCGAGCTCCCGTCCGGGCCGGGCAGCTCTCCGCCGAAGCGCCCTTCGCGGGCCGTCAGGGCGAGCGTGCGTCGCCAGGCGGCAACAGCGCCCGCCGGGACGCACTGCGCAAGCGTGGCGCCCTCCACGAAGCCCTGTGTCCGGGCCGCGGCGTTGGCGAAGACGATACGCACCTCGGCGTCGGGTTGCGCCGCGTCCGCGCCCGCAGCACCCGTGCCCTCGACGAGGAGCACCGCCTCGGCCGCGAGGTCGCTGGCCTCGGCCGCAAGCGCGTCCCTCCCATCCCTTCCGCCCACACGTGAGGGTGTCGCGAAAGCTCGGCACCGTGAAACGCCTGGCCCGCATGCTGCTGCCTCTTGCGGCAG
>JBCCAW010000603.1:0-3643 GCA_039814655.1 Myxococcota bacterium
CTCGTTCGGTCGTCGAGCTCCCGGCCCCCGAAGGGCTCTCCCGTACGCGGGCGAGTCTCGTGAAAGGCGTAGTTCGCGTAGAGGTCGAGGCCATCGACGGGGAAGACGCGCACGATGAGCTCGCCGCCGAACTGCTCGAAGTCCTGCGCTTCGTTCTCCCAGCGAAGCTCGCTCAGCGCGAAGGCCTCGTTCCCGGGGCTGTAGCCCGCGGCGGGGTCCGTCGCGGCGTCGTAGAGGCGGAAGCGCCGGTCGTCGCTGAGGAAGATCTGGTCCGAGACGAGGTTGAAGTAGGCGTTGGTCTCGAGGGAGAAGTACTCGCTCTCCTGCAGCAGGTAGCCGAGCTCGAAGCTCACCATGCGCTCGGGATCGAGGTCTGTGTTGCCGACGCCGAGCGCGGTGATGCCGCGGACCGGGGTACCGTTGGGCGTGTTGACGTAGGACTCGACGAAGGTCGGCGCCCGGAAGGCGGTGCCCGCGGAGAGGCGCACGGTCTGCTGCTCCGTGGGGTGCAGGAGCAGGGCGCCGCGCGGAGAGAGCTGGGGCCGGCTCAAGAGCGGATGCCGGTCGACGCGGCCGCTGAGCACCACCTCGAGCAGCTTGCGGTAGCGGAAGGTGTTCTGGAGGAAGGCGTTGCCGTGGTGCTGGGTTCGCACGGTCTGGTCCTCGTCGAAGAGGAGCCAGTCCCAGTCGACCTCCTTGAAGCGGTAGCCGCCGCCGACGATCAGCGTGTTTGCGATGGCCCCCCGGGAGACGTCGTTCTGGTAGAGGAGCTCGACGTCGACGACGTCCGCGCGGCGCACCTCGGCGCGCTGACCACGCTCAATGCCGTTCGGGACGATGCCCGCGTTGCCGTGCTCGGTGCTGAAACGGTTCCAGAAGACGCGGCCACTGAGCCCGGTCTCAGAGCGCGCGCTCACGTAGGATTGGGCGTAGCGGCCGTTCTCCAGGTTGAGTTCGCGAAGGCGGCTCAGGCCCTGGAAGACCGAGTCGACGCTCGCGATGGCCGTGCCCGCCTTCACCACGAGCCCGACGTCGTCGAGGCGAAGCTCGCCGTCGCCGGTGAAGGAAAGGCGGTTCAGCGCCAGGTCCGCCGACTCCGCGAAGGCCGTCCGATCCACGCGCTCCGGCGCGACGGTGCGCGCGTACTGGTCCGCCTGCTCGTAGCCGCCGGTGAGCCGGAGGCCAAAGGGACCGCGGCGCACGTTGGTTCCGGCGGCTGCGCGCAGCTGCCCTTGATTGCCGGCCATGAGGCTCATGTAGGTGCCCCCTTCGCCCACGGGACGGGTGATGACGTTCACGACCCCCGTGAAGGCGTCGGCGCCGTAGAGAGCACTGGCCGGGCCGCGGACCACCTCGATGCGCTCGATGTCTTCGGTGTTGATCGGAAGGAGGTTCGCGAAGGTCCCGCCGAGGAAGTCGAGGTACACGCTTCGGCCGTCGATGAGCACGACGGCGCGATTCGAGATGCGCTGGTTCAGACCGCGCACGCTGAGCTGCACGTTGCCCGGGCTGGTCTCCTGAAGCTCGATACCGGCCACGCGACGCAGGCTGAGGAAGGGCTGCGCGACGCCGCCAAGGCGAAGGTCCTGCGCCGTGACGACGGCCAGCGAGTTCGGCGCGTTCAGGCGCGACTGCGCGGCTCGCGACGCACTGATGACCTGCTCTTGGTAGATCTCGTCGCCGCGCTCCGAGCCCACGTCGAGAGCCAAGGCCTCGCTCTCCGGCGCTTCCGCGGGAGGCGTCTCGTCCTGGGCGCTCACCGGGGAGGGCGCGTCCACGGCGGCTTCGGGCACTTCCGTCGTGGCCGGGGCCGCGCTCAGCCCGGCGCGCAGCGCGCGGAGCTCGGCGGCCTGGGCTCGAAGCTCCTCGCTCCCCGTTGCCTCAGCGAGGGTCTCGAAGCGCGTCGCCGCCTCCTCGAGACTCGTCAGCTCGCCCTCGCTCACGGCCACGGCGCGCGAAGGCGAAGGCGAAGGCCTGGCCGCGGGGACGGCCGCCTCGTCTTCCGCCTCGGAGACCCGCGCGCGCAGCTCCTCCAGCACGGCCTCGACCTCGGCCGCGTCCGGCGGGTCCGAGGCCAGGTAGCGCTCGAAATAGGCGACGGCGTCCGGCCAACGCTCGAGCTCCACGTAGGCCCGGGCGATGTTGAAGAGCACGTTGGGGTGCGGAAGGATCGCGTAGGCCTCCTCGAGCTCGGCGATGCCCGGCTCGTTTTGGCCGGCTTCGATGAGGCGCATGCCCGCGCGGAAGTGGCGGCGCGCCTCCGTGCGCTCGTCGGCGCGCACGACGGAGGGGAGCGTGGCAACCGCGATGAGGAGAATCGCGAGCGCCCGCAGCACCCGGAACTGGCGATGAAGGTCGGTCAAGGCGAGGCCTGATGGAGTACGTCTGCCGGGGATGCTCAATACGGGTCGTCGCGGTAGTCGCCGAGACTTGGCGTCGCGGGCTGGGCCCGGTCCATCATGGCCGAGGGAACCGGCCGGGGGCGGCGCGGCGTGCGGACACGCGGGCGGCGCTCGGGCTCGGGCAAAGGCACGAGGCTTGCGTCGACCTCGAGCGTGTCGCCCCGGAGCGTCCGCGTCACCGTGAAAGGCTGATGTCCTTCGAGCGTGAAGCGAAAGGTGACCTGCCGGCCGGGCTGGGCGTCGGCGCCGGACCACTCGAGCAGCGCGGGTGTAGGGCCGTACACCTCGTCCGTGTCGCCGATGCGCACCTCGGCGCCGGCGGGTTGGGAACGCAGGCCAACGAGCACGACGCGCCGCGCCGGCACCGGGTCGGCTTCCATCGCAGGCTCGGCCTCACCGGCGGGCGCGTCGTCGCCCAAAGGCTCCGCAGCCGGCGGAGGCACCTCGGTCGAGGACGCGTTCGCGGCGGGATCCGCGTCGCCAACGGAGAGCGCGACGACGAGCACCACCAGGAGCAGCGCAGCGAGGGCCAGCCCCGCGCCCAGGAGCCGGCGATGGGGCCTCGGCGCCGGGGCCGTGTCGACCATGGCCGGAGCCACGAAGCTCGCCGAACCGGAGAGCGACCCGTCGAGCGCACCCGCGCGGTACCCGAGGTCCTGCGCCGTCTGCTTCAACACCTGGAGCAGCGCGTTCATCGAGGGGAAGCGGTCCTTCGGCCGCTTTTCGAGGCAGCGGCGCACCACGCGCTCGAGGGCCGCGGGCACGGTCACGTCCGGAGCCCGCTCCGCGAAGGGCGGCGGCGGGTCCTGGATGTGCGCCATGAGCAGGTTCACGGAGCCCTCGCGCTCGAAGGGCAGCTTGCCCGTGAGCATCTGATAAAGCGTCACGCCAAGGGAGTAGACGTCCGAGCGCGCATCGGTAGGGCCCGAGGTCGCCTGCTCCGGCGACATGTACTTGGGCGAGCCCATGAAGAGCCCCGTCTGCGTCATGTCGTCGGCGACGGCGAGGTCCTTCACGAGGCCGAAGTCGAGCACCTTGACGTGGGGGTGCTCCTCCGCCGTGAGGTTTTCCAGGAAGATGTTGGCGGGCTTCAGATCACGATGCACGAGCCCGAGGCCGTGGGCCTCACGGAGCGAGCGACAGACCTGCTCGGCGATGGCGATGGCCTGCGACGGCTCGACGGGTCCCTCGCGAAGCCGGTGATGCAGCGGACGCCCTTCGAGGAGCTCCATGGCGAGGAA
>JBCCAW010000222.1:0-8854 GCA_039814655.1 Myxococcota bacterium
AACCGTCCCCATCGGCAACGCTGCCATGCAGGACCGCACCTTCATCGAATGGGACAAGGACGATATCGACGCGCTCGGCATCCTGAAGGTCGATGTCCGGTCGCGCTCGAGCGCCGGCCGACGTCGAAATGCGCGAAGAGGCCCAGGCGCAAAAAACGCCACACGCGGGCCGTCGCGAAGACGCCGGAGGCGAGCTGCAGGTCGTTCACGAGCGCCGTCGCGCCGCGGCCCCCGATCTCCGCCTTCACCTGCTGCTCGGTCCGGAGCATCACGAAGCCGCCCTCGAGGACCCAGCGCGCCGAGAGCCAGTCGTCGCGGTGTGGGTCGGGCCCGCCCTGAGCCCGGGCGGAAGACGCGGAGAGAACGATGAGCAGGCCGGCGAGGAGGCGCATGCCCTCCGAACGCTCGGGGCCCAGCCCGGTTACGTGGCGGCACGATTACCCCGCGAGCGCGCCTCGTCGTATGGTCCGCGCGTGCGGCTCGTCGTGTTGGCTCTCGGGTTGGCTTTCGTGCTGGCGCTGGTTCCGCGGCTCGCGGCCGCGGCGCCCGACGACGGCCTTTACCGGCGCTTCGATCGAGACTTCGTGCTCGACGTGGGCGTGGGCGTTGGCGCGCGAAGCGGCGCCAGCGCCGAGCTGGCCTTCACGAGCGCCGGGGCGCTCCGGCTCCGCTACCTCGACGCGGCGGGGCTCGTGCTGGAGGTCGGCGGGGGCCCGGAGCTCGGCGCGTCCCTGCGCGTCGGCGCGGAGCTTCGGCCGCTCTTCCCGGCGCTCTTTCTGACGGACCGCTGGGCCGGGCGCCCGTGGCCGGAGCTGCTCGTGCAGTCGCTCTTCTTCGAGCTCTTGGTCGAGGGCGGGCCCTTCGAGGAGCCGGGCTTCGCCTTCGTGGCGGGGGTGGGCTTCGACGTGCCGCTCACGCCGCCGCGGCAGCACGGCGCCGTGTGGCGCGGCGCGTTTCTGCGCCTCCTGGCGCGGCGCACGGTGGCCGATGCGCGCTTTCAGGGCGGCCCAGAGCGGACGCGCAGCGGGTTCACGCTTATGGCCCAGCTCGCGCTGCGCCTCGGCGTGGGTCGGGGTCTTTCGGCCTGGGAGCCCCCCCGCAGTCGGTGACGTAAGGACGGGCTTCCGGAGCGCATCTTCACAAAAGCGCCACGAAGGGGCCGCGCATGCGTATGATGCGCGCCATGGGGTGTCGTCCGGGGTTTCGACCGCGCGCGCTGTGGCGCGTTCTATCTTTTGCGTTGCTCGTCGGTACGGCCGCGAGCGTGCTGCCGAGCCAAGTGTCCGCGCAGTACGGACCGCAGCCGCAGCGGCAGCTCTTCTACCAGAATACGACGGTGGCACGGCTGAACCCGCTCGGCCTCATCAACCGGTTCAACCTGCAGTACCGCTACCGGCTCTTCCGCTCGAACTCGATCTTCCTGCGCGACAACTTCGTCGGCGCCGGCATGTACTCGCAGATCAGCCCGGCCTTCGTGCGCTTCGGTCCGCGCGTGGAGCTGAAGCCCGTGCCCTTCGTCATCCTCGCGGCGGCCTACGAGGCCATCGGGTACCTCGGCAACTTCGACTTCGTGAACAGCTACGCGGATCCCGCGGAGAACTACTCGGACTCGAACCAGGACCGCATCGGCAACACGGGGCTCAACTACGGAACCTTCGGCCACGAGCTGACCTTCGAGCTCACGCTTCAGATCGCCGCGGGCCCCGTGGCCATTCGCAACGTGACCCGCGTGGGCCGGCCGGACTTCGAGCTCGAGAACGGCGACCGCTTCTTCTACGACCCGGTCTACGACATTCTCCAGCAGGACGAGGGCTGGTACCTTGAGAACAACCTCGACGTGCTCTACCTGCACGCGGACAAGTGGACCGTCGGCGCGCGCTACACGCTGGTCACGCCCTTCTACGATGACGCGCCGCGCGGGGCGAACGGTCCCTTCGACCGCATCGGACCCGTCCTCGCCTACACGTTCTTCAAGAAGTACAAGGACTCCTTCAACGGTCCGAGCATCCTCCTGCTCATGCAGTGGTGGACCCGGCACCGCTGGCGCACGGGAGATGCTGCCGGATGCACGGCGGGCGTGATCACCGGCGGTGCGTGCTCCGCGAGCAACGGCCAGCTCGTTACCGACGGCGTCAGCCAGGCGTTCCCGTACATCATCCTGGGCTTCGACTTCCGCGGCGACCTTCTGCCGAATCCCTGAACCGGGCCTGCCGCACGCGACGCGGCGTGGCAGGGTGCGGCCCCCATGAACCGGCGCCTGCTGCTCCTGACCTTCGGGAACTTCACGGTCGGGACGGCGATGTACGCCTTCCTGGGTGTGCTGGCCGGTCTCGCGGAGGACCTGGGTGTCCCCGTGGCGCGCGCGGGGCAGCTGGCGACGGGATTCGCCGTGACCTTCGCCATCGCTGCTCCCTTGCTCGTGCCGGCGGTGCGACGCTTTGGGACGCGGCGCGTGCTGGTCGTGAGCTTGGCCGCCTTCGGCCTTCTCAACCTGGTGAGCGCCGCGGCGCCGACCTTTCGGCTCCTCTTTGGAGCGCGCGTGCTGGCCGCGGCGCTTTCCTGCGTCTTTGGGCCTTTGGCCGGAGCCCTGGCGACGACGATGGTCCCGGCGGAGCAGCGGGGAAAGGCGCTCGCTGCCGTGGTCGCCGGCGTGGTGCTGGCGCTGGCCGCCGGCGTACCGCTCGGGACGCTCATCGGCGGCCGCTTCGGCTGGCGGGCGACCTTCGCCTTCGCCGGTGCCCTCAACCTCGTCGGCGCCGCGGCCATTGCCGCCGGAGTGCCCGACAACGCGACGTCGCCGCCCGGCAAGCCTTCGCTCGCCTTTCTTCGGCGCTGGGAGGCGGCGTCGAACCTGCTGCTGGTGATGCTGGCCTTCGCCGGCGTGTTCCTGGCGTTTGGCTACATCGGGCCCCTGCTCGAGGAGCTCACGGGCTTCGGGTCGCGCGGCGTGGGCGCGCTGCAGGCCGTGGTGGGCCTGGGCGGAGCGGTGGGGACCGTGGTGGGCGGCGTCCTGGCGGACCGCCGGCCGACGGCGGGGGTCATGGCGCTGTGTTTTCTCGCCGGCGCCTTTGGCTTTCTTCCTTACACGGCGCTCTACGCCTGGGCCTCACCCGGGTCGGCGCTCAGCGTTGCCGTGTGTGCCGTCGCCTTGCTCGTGGGCAGCGCCGCCATGTTCGCGCTCGTGCCCGTGCTCCAATTCCGCGTCGTGCGGGCGGCGGGCCCCGAGGCGCCCACGGCGCTCGCCTTCTACTTCTGCTTCTTCTACTTCGGCCAGGGCCTCGGGTCGGCCGCCGGCGGCCTCGTGGTGGCCGTGGCCGGCCTGGCGCAGCTGGGGCTGGTCGCCGGGCTCGTGCTCCTCGGCGGAGCGGCGGTCGCAGCCCGGGCCCCGTGAGCGCGGAGCCCAGGTCTGCTCAGCGCCGCCTTCGGCGCGCCCGGAGCTGCACGAGGCAGAGGGCGAGCAGCGGCGGCGCGGTCGTGAGCGGCATCGCGCCGCAGCCTTCGTCGCTCGGGAGCTGGCTGCGAATGCTCGCGTTGTGCGCCGCCACGACGTCGGCGGCCGCGGCTTCGTTGTCGAGGCGCACGCTCAGCGTGCCGTCGGCCTCCAGCTGCTCTTCGCGCAGCACGTAGGGGAGCTCGTCTTCCCAGGGCTGGTTGTCCAAGGGCATGCGGACGACCGTGCCGTCCTCGAGCTGCACGGTCTGCGCGGTCACGCCGCCTCGGCACGATTGCGTCAGCGTCGCGTCGTGGAGGTTCGAGGCGTCCGGGAGGCCGGTCGCGAAGGCGAACTCCGGGTCGACGGTCATCTCCTCCGGGCTGAGCGTCGTGAAGAGCCGGGTCAGGTAGGGCTGCTCGGCGAGCAGCGCTTCGAACTCCACGACAGGTGCGAGCACCTCCGCGTCGAGGGCGGCGAGAAAGGCCGCGAGGTCGAAGCCCTCGAGGCGGCCGGGGTCGAGCACGCAGGTGGCGCAGAAGAGAACGGACCGGGCGTCGACGTCCGGAGGCAGCGGCACGTAGTCCTCGATGACGTCCTGTACGCCTTCGACCCCGAAGACCCGGGAGAAGGCGTTGTTCAGCATGCGCAGCACCTGCTCGATGGCCTCCGCGTCGCCCAGGCCGCCCCAGGCTTCCGGATCGCGGAGCTCCATCGGCAGCTCCGGCGCCGGCGGGAGCGCCTCCGTGGGCGCCGCGTACTCGGTCACGAAGCCGTGGCCGCCGGCCTCGTTCGCGGCGTTGCCGACGTAGCGCGCGTAGCTCGTGCCGATGGCGCGCCAGTCGAGGGCCGCCTCGTTCAGCACGAGGTGCCGGTAGGTCGCCGGGAGGGCCCGGCTCGGGCCCGTGACCCAGACGAGAATGCCCATGTCGCGCTCCGCCGCCACGGCCGTCGGCCGGATGGGGATCATCGGCTGCTCGCTCTCGTAGGTCAGCATGAGGGGCCGAATCGAGCCCGTGTCGCTGCCCTTGGTCAGGCGGAAGGCCATGAGGTTCATGCCCATCACGAGGTAGGGCCGGAGGACCTCGGGCCCGAGCGCCGTCACGTCGTAGTCGTTGGCTTCGAGCCACTCCACGGCGACGTCGGCGGGGTCCTCCATCTCCGGCTGGACGCTGAGCGTGACGTAGTCGTAGGGGCCGACGGTGCCGCGGTCGACGATGGTTACCGGGTCCGTGCCCTCGAAGGCTACGCCGGCGTCGACGGTGGCCCCGCCTGCGCCGCCGCTAGACGCCGGGACCGCGCAGCCGGAGGCCGTGGGCACGGGGCTGCAGGCGTTGCCGCGCACGGCGAGCCGGTAGCTGGGGTTCGTCCGCTGCTGGAGCCGGTCGAAGGCAACGGTGGAGGAGACGCCCACCTCGGGCGTGCCCGGGACCGGAAGCACCCACGCGAAGTCCGGCGCCGGGCCCTGGTATTGGATCTCGACGACGGCCGTGGTCCGGCCGTCGGGCCGCTTCACGAAGAGGATGCGCTCGGCGACCTGGTTCACGACCTGGGTGCCGCCACCGCTGCAGAAGAGCCCACCGCAGGCCGCTGCCCGGGCAGGGATCAGCACCATAGACGCTAGGGCGAGAGAGGCGAGCCCCGCACGCAGGTCAAAGGAAAACATGGACACCCCCAGAAAATAAGAGCGGAGCGAGGCGGCCGATGCGGCCCCCGCCCGCGCTCACAAACTAGCGGTGCCCGGCGCCGTCGTCGACGACGGACGCCAGGGTCCCATCAGCTCGGCCAGGCGCAGCTGCGGCCTTCGTTCTCCGTGGCGAGCCACTCCTTCAGCGGGGCGAAGTAGCGGAGCATGGGCTCGGCCGTGAGGCCTTCGCCGGTCAGCGCCTCGAGGTGCTCGCGCCAGTCCAGCGTCGCGCCGGGCTCCATCACCTCGCGGAGGAAGGCGCCGACCTCCTGGCGGCCGAAGTAGTTGCAGGCGTGCGGGTCCTGCTCGAGCAGCTCCTGGCAGATGTGCTCGTGGAGCTGGTAGCGGAGCACCGTCGCCAGCGCGTAGTCGTAGTACTGCGCCGGGTCGTCCATGATGTGCGTCTTCGTGCACGCATCGCAGGTGCCCGGGTCCCGGGGCTCCGGGGGCACCACGCCTTGGTAGCGCGCCACGTGCGCCCACCAGCGCGCGTTCAGCTCCTCCGCGGAGAGCTCGCCGGCGTAGAGGTCGTATTCGTAGTGGCTCATCACGCCGACGGCGAAGGGTAGGAACACCACCGGGCCCGTCAGCGCCTGGTCGAGGAGAAGGGCCTCTTCGTCGAGCTCGGCGTCTCCGCGCAAAAGCTCGACCTCGCGGAGGTAGGGCGGCTGCCCCGAGGCCAGGGAGATCAGCTCGCCCACGCCCTCGTGGAAGCTCCGGTTCGCCCCGCCGCGCAGCAGGAGCGGCACCTCGTCCCGGGCGTAGAGCAGGTAGTAGTAGATGTGCCCGAGCTCGTGGTGCGTGGTCTCGAACCAGCGCCAGTTGGTCTCGACGCTCATCAGGCTCCGCACGTCCTGCTCGAGATCGAGGTGCCAGGCGCTCGCGTGGGCGTTCTTCCGCCGGGCCTCGCCACCGGCGCCGAGGTCGCCCTCGCCGACGGGGTAGAGGTCGCTCTCGGTGAAGAAGGACTCGGGAAGGTCCGGCAGGCCCATGCTCGTGTAGAAGCGCTCGGCCTGCTCCACGAGCCAGCTCGGCTCCTTGCCCTCGACCAGCGCGTCGAGGTCCACGCCTTCGGCCAGCCCTGGCCAGCTCTGCGCCCAGCGGTTGCCGAGCCAATGCGCCGGGATGCGCTCCGGTACCTCCTGGCCGTAGCGCTCCGCGAGCGTATGGCGCACCCAGCAGTGCAGCTCCGTGACGAGCGGCTGCATCTCTGCGAGCAGCTGGTCGAGAAGCGTAATCATCTCGTCCGAGCTCATGTCGTAGTTGGCCACCTGCAGCGCGAAGAAGTTGCCAAAGCCCATCTCCTTCGCCACGCCGTTGCGGAGGTCCCGCAGCTCGAGGAGCCCGTCACGCAGCGCCGCGCCGACCTCCTTCGACGCCTCCCACGCCGCGCGACGCTCGCCGAGGTCCCGGCTCTCCACGAGCACCCGGTCGAGGTCGTTGGTCGTCACCGGCTGCGCGCAGCTCTCCCCGTCGCGCGCCAGGCAGAATTGGTAGCCGTCGAGGATCGCCGAGACCTCGGACTCCTTGGCGACCCGGGCCCGGGCGAGCTCGGGGTTGGTCATGGGCGCGCCCGCGGCCTCGAGGAGGATCTCGCGCAGCTGCCGCGCCGTCTGGGGCTCGAGCTCCGCGCGCCTTTCCATCAAGGAGCGTACCTGGCGAATGAGCTCCGCGTTGCCCGTCAGCGCCGAGTAGGCGGTGCCGGCGCCGGTGCGGAGCCCCGTGTGTTCCTCCGAGACGTCCGTGCTCGCCACCCAGTTCGCCCGCGCCACCTCCGTGCGCACCGCCGCGTAGAGCGGCGTGTAGAGCGCCAGGAGCCGCTGGGCTCGTTCCTCGGCGCTTTCCGCCTGCGCGGGCTCCGTCTCCGGCGCGCGCGCCGGCGCCGGCTCCGGGGCCCGGTCGGGCGCGGGCTGCTCGCCGCAGGCGAGGAGGAGGCAAAGCAGCGCGAGAAGCACCGTCGTCGGCGTCGTCATGGGGCGACCCTAGCGATGCTGCGGGCGCGAGTCCGAGCGGAGGCGCACGGGTCAGTCGGGTTCGTCCGGGTCGCGCGCGCGGGCCCGGGTGATGAGCGCCATGGCCGGGAGCGCCAGCAGCGCTTCGAGGTCGAGGCTGAAGCCCACGCCGATCTCCCAGCGGCTCGAGGCGTCGAGGTGGACGCGACTCGTCACGAAAGCATGCGTCGCGAGCTGATAGCGCCCGTGAAAGTTGTAGCTCCGAAAGCCGCCGGCGAGCGTCGTGACCAGCACGGGCCCGTCGGGCCGCGGGTCCCGGCGCACGGCCCAGCCGCCGGCCACGGTGAGCAGGAGCGGGTAGGCCCGCACGATGGGGATGAGCAGCGAAGCCCCGCCCGCGGCCTCGGCGGAGTCGCGGAAGGTGGTCCGCAGGTCGAGGGCCGGCCCGATGCGCCAATGCTCGTTGCCGGGGCGTCCGAAGAGCACGTCGAGACGAAGCACGTTGTCGTATTCGAAGCCCTTGCCGAGGGCGGCGCTCCGGCCGCCGAAGCTCATGCCGTAGCGCGCGTTCCACTTCAGGTCCCAGCCGTCCGGTGCATCCCGGGCGCCGCGGCCGAGCTGCGCGTGGGCGGGCGCAGCGCCGCCGAGTAGGCCAGCTGCCAGCGCCGCAGCGAGCCAACGCGTCACGCGGTGTCCTTCACGCGGTACCCTTTACCGCTGGCCCGTCACTGGGCGAGCCAGACGTAGTCCCCGTCGAGCTCGACTTCGAGCGGCGTCTCTTCGCGCAGCAGGCGCAAGACCGTGCCCCGCCGGGTCCCGGCCCGCGAGAGCAGGCTGGCGGCCCGGTTGCCACCCACGGTCGCGACGAGGTCGTCGCCGATGGCCACGATGCGGTCCCCGGGGCGCACGCCGGCGCGGCCGGCGGGACTGAAGGCCAGCACCTCGCGCACCACCAGCGCGTCCTTCCGCACCTCGAACTCGGGGATGCCCGTGCCCCGGTGCATCTCCGGCTGCACGATGCGGAACATGAGCTGCGCGCGGCCCTCGAGCATCACCCGCGCGTCCGCCCCCGGCAGCGCGCTCCGCGGCAGGCCCTGGCCTCGCCAGATGCCGATGGGCCGCTCGCTGATGCCGTCTTCGTCCCAGAGCTCGAGGCGCAGCTCCTCGTTCCGCGGGAGGCGGAGGTTGGCCGAGGGCGCCTCGGGAAAGGTCGCCTCGAGGCTCTCGTTGGTCGCGGGCACCTCCAGGAGGAGCTCCTGGCCCCGATAGAGCCGCGCGACGACGTCCGGCGGCGAGCCGTCGTCGTCCCAGGCCACGCCATCACGGGTGCGTGGCGGGATCGTCGCGCCGCGGAAGACGACCCGATAGACGTCGTTCGGTTGCTGGAGCGCTTGCGGGCTGCCCTGCACCGCCGCCAGCGTGGTCCCGCGAACCGGATAGGCGCAGGCCACGAGGGTCAGAAGCGCGGGTAGCCCGCAGCGGGCGACGACGCGCAAGGGGACGGGTAGGCGACGCATGGCGCCGGAGCCTATCAGGGACGCCCGGGCCGCGGTCCGCGAAGGGACCGCGGCCCCGTCGCGCACGGACAGCGCCTCGTCCGCAGATTCCGCCGAAGCGTTCGGCGGGATGTGCAGTCACGTCCGGCCACGGGACCTGCGACGCAGGGGGCCCGCGGCCGGCACGAGACGTGAAGGGGACGCCTCCGTGGGGGCGGGCCGCGCCCCGAAACGTGTCCCCCCAGCGTGTTTTGTCCGCCGGGCATTTACACCGCGTCGCCCACCAGCG
>JBCCAW010000451.1:0-5058 GCA_039814655.1 Myxococcota bacterium
CCGTTCGGGCTCAGCGTCGTCGACGGCACCGAGTCGATAGGTCGCCCTGAAGGCGACCATGCCGAAGGGCCTCATCTTCCGGGCCTTCCGGAAGCGATTCATGATCTGGAGCAGGTCCTTGCCCCAGACGTACTCCATGGCGATGTAGTGGGCCTCGCCGATCTTCCCGAGCTCGTAGATCGGGACGATGTTCGCGTGGTTCAGATGGCCGGCGATCTTGGCCTCATCGATGAACATCTCGATGAAGTCCCGGTCCTCCGCCATGGTCGGGAGGATTCGCTTGATCGCGATGATCTTCTCGAAGCCTTCGATGCCGAAGGACTTGGCGAGAAACACCTCGGCCATGCCGCCCACGGCGAGGCGTTCGAGAAGCAGGTACTTCCCAAAGGGGATCACGCGCCCGGGCGGTCTCGGGCGGGTCCCGGGCGGGCTGGGTCCCATCGGCGCCATGGTCACGACAAGGGCCCCAGGGATCAAGGGCCGCCCGGGGTCCGGGGCGCGCGGCCGGGACCCTCAGGCGTCCACGAGGCGAGAAAACCGCGATTCGCCGGCCCAGTGCCGGCGGCCGCGGCTCTCCGCAATGGAGCTCAGATTCCGGCGTCCGAGGGCCCGGCGAGCTCCGCCTCGACCGCCGTGAACGTGATGCCGAGGCTCAGGGCGCCGCACTCGCCGGACTCCGCGTCCGGGTCGAGGTCGGCGAAGTTGCCGAGAATGGCGAGGCCCGGGCTGTTCTCGTCGAATCCCGGGAGGCCGAGCACGAGCGCGATGAGGCCCTCCAAATCGATGCTGCCACCGAGCACGCCGCCGGTGATCGTCCCGTCGGCCGCAAAGGAGAACGCGATGGGAGCGTCCTCGATGGCGATGAGCGACGACCCGGCTTCCTCCGGGTCGGCGATCTGCACGCGCATCTCGAAGCCCGCGAGGCCCTCTGCCGCCACGGTGCTCTCGCCGACGGTCGCCGGAGCCATTCCGGACAGGCTTCCCGTGAAGGTCTGGCCCGGCGTCACGCGCCCCTCGCCGTCGACCAGCACGCCGCCCTCGGGCACGTTGCCGGCGTAGAGGCTCACGGTCGGTGCGTCGCTGCCCACGCCGTTCAGCTCGAGGAGCAGGAGGGCGTCGCCGTTGAGCAGCGATTCGCTGAGAAGGTCGTTGATGGGGACCATCCGGCCGAAGGCGCCGAGGAGCGGCGCGATGGACGAGAAGGTGTTGTCGACGCCGTCGTCGAAGTCCTCGTTCATGCACACGATATCGCTGTTGCCGTCGAGGTCGAAGCCCGCGATGGACGTGCCGGCGGCCGTCGGCAGCGTGAGCGCGTCGAGCACGAAGACGCAGCGACCGTCGTCGGTGCAGCTCGCGGGGATGCCCCCGGAGCCGTCGCCGATGTCGATCATGCCGCCGTCCATGCCGGTGTCGTCGGTCGACGCCGAATCGTCACCGCAGCCGATTGCCAGTAGCCCCGCGAGCAGGGCGATCATCATGCTCTTCGCCATTCTAAGATCCTCCGAAACGGCCCGAAGCCGCGGCGCCGGACGTACACCCGCGTCCCCGCGGGCCGGGGAGTATCACGCCGTACGGCTTCGGACCAACGCGGAGGGCCGTGTCCGGCCCGTCACCGGAGCGTGACCTCTTGCTCCGCGGTCACGCCGTTCCCGCCCGCGTCCGTGGCCCGCACGGCCACCAGATGCAGCCCCGGCGGGAGGTCCCTGAGGTCCACGGCGAAGGTCTCCACCGGGTCGTCGAGGAGCTGGTCCGCCGGGAGCAGCGGGCGGAAGGGTCCGCCGCCGATGGACTGCTCGAGGGCCCGGATGGGCCCCAGCGTATCCACGGCGCGGCCCCGGAGCTCCCGCCCGCGGAGCGTCAGTCCTTCGATGCGTGGGGCGTGGTTGTCCACGCGGATCGTCTCGCTCGAACGGCGCGCGCGCAGCGTGAGCGCCGCGGGGTTGGCGAGCTCGTCGGAGGCCTCCACCTCCACGACGTAGAGCCCGTCGGGCACGCCGCGCGTATCCCAGGTGTAGGTCGTCTCCGTGAGCTCCTGCTCCTCGGGCAGCATCGCTCGCCAGGTCTCCTGGTCTTCCGCGCGGAAGCGGAGCCGGAAGCGGAGCGCGTCCCCGTCCGGGTTGTCCACGCGCCAGCTGAGCGCGTAGCGCGCGCTCGGCGCCCGCGCTTGGCCGCTCTGCTTCTTCGCCGGCGCCTTCAGGCCCACGGACCGAAGCACCGGCCGCTGGTTGCGCGGCAGGTAGAAGGCCTCGACGCTCCGGAGCTCGGCCCCCTCGCCCTGGAGGCGAGCCTCGATCTGGAGATAGCGCGCGGCCGGCGAGCGTACCGGGCCCGGAGCGCGGAGCGGCGCCGACCATTCGCTCCAGCTCTCGTCCGGCTCCTCCCGGTTGCCGCTCCGTGTGCGCAGCGTGACGCTCCCTTCGCCGCGCCAGCTCAGCCGGCCCCAGCGCGCCCGAAAGCGCGCGTCCTGAACCTTGCTGGTCCAGCGGCCGGTCTCCCGCGGACCGGGGGCCGACACGCGATAGAGCGCCGCGCCGTCCCCGGTGGCGAGCACGAGGCGTCCCTCCGCGTCCGCGGCGATGGCGAGCACCTGACGCTCGTCCAAGTCGAGCACCGTGGCCGAGGACCGGTCCGGGGACACCCGGTACACGCGCCCCTCCTTGGCTTCGCCGACGTAGATCTGGCCGTCGCCATCGAGGGCGAGGGAGGTGAAGTGGCCGTCGTCGCGCGCGAAGATCCGCTCGACGCGGCCCTCTCCGGTGACCTGAAAGAGCCGGCCCTTGCCAGGGCGGGGCCGGGGGCTCGAGGCGTTGCGGCCCTTGGTCTTGGCGGGCGTGGGTCGCGGCGCCGGGAGCTCGTTGGCCGCGACCACGAGCACGCCCTCCCGCGCCGCCAGGGCCGTGATCTCGTTGCCCGGGAAGTCGTGCACCACCTCCACGCGCGGGGTGGCGCCGGGCGTCACGCGGTAGACGAGAGCGTCCTCGCTCGTCCCGGCGTAGACCGCGCCCTCGCCGGCGTCGGCCAGGCTGAGCACGTGGGCCGCGTCCGTGTCGAGGAGGGTCCGCGCGGTGCCCGCTCGCGGGTCGACCTCGAGGAGCAGGCCCTCCGGGCCCGTCGCGACGAAGAGCCGCCCCTGCGCGCCCTCCTGCAGGGCCCACACATGACCCGCCTCCTCGGGCAGCTCGAGGGTGCGCGCCTCCCCCAGGTCCCCGTCCGGAGACACGGGAAAGGCGAGCAGACGCCCCTCGCCGATGGTCCCCGCATAGAGCGTGTCGCCGCTCCGGACGAGCGACGTGACGAGGAGCTGCCCGGTCTCCGCGGCGACGCTCACGGACTCGCCGCGCGCGCGGAGGATGCGCCCCTGGTCGCCGGTGCCCAGGTACGTGGTCGGTCCGTCGACGAGCAGCGCGTAGACGAGGGCGGCGGTCGCGTCGTCGTCCAAGGCTAGCCGTTCGGCCCTGAGGCCGAGGGCCACCTTGCCGCTCGAGAGCACGGCGGCTCCCTCGAGATCCTCGGCCGCGAGCGAGGAGGCGTCGTCGAGGGAGAAGCGCGCCGTGGTGACCGCGCGGGCATGGCCGAGCAGGACCGTTCCGGACGCGGAGGCCGAGAGGAGAGCGAGGAGGAGTAGGCGACGTTGCATCGGAGAGTCGTCAATCCCGGGCTACGTCGCGCACCTCCAGGCGAAGCTGCGCGGAACCGGTGAGGAGCTCGCCCAGGGGATGAACCTGCCGGGCGTAGGATACGAAGGGGCGGCCAGGGCCGGTGCCGCTCACGCGCTGGAGGCTGTCGAGGGCACTCCGAGGAAGCGCCTCCACGACGTGGCCCCGGAAGCGAAGGCCCCGGGCCGGGAGCTGCACCGCGGCGACGAGGGAGGTGGCCGGGGGCACGTAGCGGATGGCCTCGACGAGCTCCTCGAGGCGCGTGGCGCGGCCCCGGGGCGGCCGCGACGCGGGCCCGCTGGTGATCTTCACGATCGCCGCTTCCCCCGCCGCGCTTTCGGGCACGCGCACCGGCACGGTGCGGACCACGTCGTCGTCGCCGTAGCGACGGAGCACGACGCGCACGGGCACGGTCTCGCCGGGATCGACGGACGCGCTCGGTACGGAGGCCTCGACGATCTCCCAAGCGCCGCGCTCGAAGCGCACGTCGAGCTCGAGCTCGACGGAGCGCACGCGCGAGGGGCGGAAGGGGTTGCCGTAGGCGGCCTCGATGAGCTGGAAGAGCCGCAACCGGGTCAGCGCCCGCACGTCCGCGGGCCCGCCGGAGGTCGCGCCGCGGTCCTCGAGCTCCACGCGCCCGATGCCCTCGAGGTCGACGGCGTAGCGGGCGACGAAGGTCACGTCCGTCTGGTCCGAAGCGCTCGTCTCGAGGGCGTTCACCAGCCCCGCAAGCAGCAGCGCCGGCGTGAGCAGCCGGTGGCTGGCGACCTCCATGGACCAGCGCTCGCGGGGCGCGTCGGTGAGGCCGCGGATGCGCAGGCTGACCGGCACCGTGGCCGGCGTGAGGCCCGTGTCGACGACGATGGCCGACGGGCGGTCGTGCACCAGCGCCCCGAGCGGCGCCGCGGCTTCGGCGATCTTGAAGCTCCGCGCCACGCTCGCGAGCACGTGCAGCACGCGCGCCGTGCACGTGGGCAGCCCGGTCTCGCCGGCGTTCATCATCGGGTGCCCGAAGCCGATCACCCGCCCTTCGCGTCCCACGTGCGTCGCCGTGCCGATGGCCATGGCGGCCATATCGCCGCGGATGAGCTGCACGCCGAGGGACCCGCCATCGACGAAGCGCGGCGCCCCGGACGCGCTCCCGCTCCCGCCGCCGACGCCGCCCCCCTGGAGCGGATGCAGCCCGAAGGGTGCGAGGACCTCTTCGAGCACGGCCGCCGCGGCGTCCGAGAACCCGCCCAGCATGAGTGGCGTCGCCGCCGGAACGGGCCGGCCCACCGCCGTTGCGTTCGTGACCCAACCGTGGCGCCGGCCGTGGGCCCGGAGGCCGTCGAGCGCGGCCACATCGCCCCCGCGGTAGGGCGGCAGGCCGGCGAGTCGCGCCCGCGCGGCCGCGGCCCGC
>JBCCAW010000588.1:0-3798 GCA_039814655.1 Myxococcota bacterium
GCCAGGTCGACGCCGGAACTCCGTCGCGCGAGGCGCGCGCGGGCGAAGGCCGCGCGCGCACCCAGGCGCCCGGGTCGCGGCGCGGGCAGGCCGAGCGCGTCGCTCAGCTCACCGTAGTGCTCCCCCGCGAGGGCGATCTCCGCGTCGAGGACGTGAAGTACGCTGCCCGCCGCCTGCTCCGTCATCAGCGCCCGAAGCACCGCGTGCGCGAGGTTCTCCACGTGTACGAGGGCGACGAGGTTGCGCCCGTCGCCGAAGAGGCGAAGTCCCGGTCCCGCGAGGGCCTCCCGACAGAGCCGCGGAAGCCGGGACGTGTCGCCGGACCCCCACACCGTGCCCGGGCGTAGCGCGAGGGTCTCGAAGGCCGCCGTTCCGGCGCCGATGACCGCCTCCTCCGCCCGAAGTTTGGTCTCGAGGAGCGGGCCGAGCGGCGGCGCGTCGGGCACGCGATCCTCGTTCCATCCTCGGCGCGGGCCCCCGTGGAGCGTCACGTCGGCGCAGCTGAGGTGCACGAAGCGCCGAACGCCGGCGTGGCGCGCTCCCCGGAGCGCGTTCTCCGTGCCGGCGAGGTTCACCCAGCCGGCGACGCGTCGGCTGGCACCGGGCGCCGTCTCCGCCGCGGCGTGTACCGCGTGCGTGCACCCGGCGGCGGCCCGGGCCACCTCGTTGGGGTCGGCCAGGGAGCCATGGACCAGCGTGAGACCCAGGGACTCGAGGGCGCCGGCCCGCTCCGGTGAACGCACGAGCGCGCGTACCTCGTGGCCCGCCTCCACCAAGGCCTGAGCGACGGCCCCTCCGACGAAGCCCGTCCCTCCCGTCAGCATCACGCGCATGCTTTGCGTCGATCTGGAACGTGGAGAGACATGAAAATCGGCGCGGGGTCCCGGATCACGAAGGCTCCGTTAGCATGGAGCCATGCCGTCGGACCGCGCCCTCGTCCTCGATGTTCCCAACAAACAGCGGCCGGGGCACGGGCGAGGTCGCGACGCACAGCGGCGCCAGGGGCTGAGCCCTCGCGCGACGGGCCACTGCCAGCGGTGCGAGACGAAGGTGGCTGTCGTGTGCCCGCCGGTCGTCGCCCGGGTGGCGCCCCGGGTCTGGCTCGGCATGGTCACGGTCATCGCCCTGCTCTACCCGGTTCTGGCCGTGGACTACTGCTTCATGATCCCGTGCATGGTCATGGTGCTGGCCGCCGCCGGGCCCGTGCGCCGGCTGGCGCTGGAGCGCCCGAGCTGCCGGCGCTGCGGCGCCGAAGTGACGCCAGAGCCGCGACGTCTGCCGCGTCCGGCGAGCTTCTGAGCGAGGGCTGAGGCGAGGGGCGCCCTCGTGCAGGTTCTGTCCGAAGAGGCCGGACCGGCCACCGGGCCGCTCCACCACCTACTCGAGGACGCCGACGCCGAGGAGCGCGTCCCAGGCCGCCTGCGCGGCGAGCCAGTCGGCCCAGGCTTTGGCCCGCGTGGAGCGTGCGCTCGTGAGGCTGACCTCGCGGAGGTTGACGACGAGGAGCGTGGTGGCGCCGGAGTCGAAGCGGGTTCGCTCGCCCGCCGTGAGCTGCTGGAGCACGTCGACGGATTCGGTCGCCAGTGCGTAGCGCTGCTCCGTGAGCTCGAGCGCCACGTGCGCCCGGCGCACCTCCGCGCGCACCTGCTCGCGAAGCCACTGGAGTTCGGCCTCGAGGTACCGCACGAGCGCCTCGTATTGGTCGGCGCGGCCACGGCGCGCTCGGTTGGGAATGGGCACCTCCACGTTGAGGCCGAAGAAGAGCTCCGTGGGGCCCAGCGTCTCGATGAGCTTGTCCTCTTCGTCCTGGGGCTCCCCGGGAACGGTCTCGCCGAGGTCATGGCGAACGTAGAAGCTCGCGTCGAGGCGCGGGAGGCGCTGGTTGCGCGCGAGGCGGGCGCTCACCCGGTAGGACGCGAGCTGTTGCTCCAGCGCCGCGAGCTCCGGCCGAATGGCCACGGCGCGGTCCAGGCCCTGGGCCAGGTCCGGGCGGGCACGGGCCAGGTCGGCGAGGGTGGTGGGCGCGCGACCCCGGCTCGGGGGCGCCGGCGTGCCGTCGTCGGCGCGCAGGTAAAGGCCGAGCAGGAGCGCCGCCTCCTGGAACTTGCGCTGGGCCTCCACGCGCTTGGTGCGCCAGCTCAGCACCTGGCGTCGGGCCTCGAGCTGCACGATGGGCGCGAGCGCGCCGGCGCCCACGCGCTCGTCCACGGCGCCCTGACGAAACTCCGTGAGCTGGAGGATCTGTTCGACGACGGCGAGCTCGTAGGCCGCGGCGACCCACTTGCCGTAGGCCTCCGTCGCCTTCTGCCGGAGCGCGAGCAGCTTGGCGTCGCGCTCGGCTTCGGCTTGGCGCTGGCCGTTCTCCGCCTGCTCTCGGCCCGCGCGGCGATAGTCGATGGCCCCGTCGCGAAGAATGGGCACGCGCGCCCCGGCGAAGAGCTCGCCGCCGTTCAGCGTCCGGTCGAACTCGTAGTAGACGGGCAGCTCGCCGCGCGTCAGCCGGTAGCCCGCGAAGACCTTGGTGCCCCAGTAGGGCGTGGTCTGCTCGAGCATGACCGAGCCGCGCACGTTGTCGCTGTAGTAGCCCGCCAGCGCGTTGCTGGTGACGTCGAGGCTCAGCGTCGGGTCGAAGGCGCCGCGCGCGCCGAAGAGCGCGCCTTCGGCGGCCTCGACGCGCGCCACGGCGGATTCGATGACTGGGTGGTGCGCGTCCGTGCTGGCGAGGACCTCGCCCAGGGTCAGCGGCGACGGATTCACGGGCTGCGCCGCGGCGTCGGACGCCGAGGCCAGCAGCGTCACGAGGAGTGCGAAGGCCAGGCTCGCGAGGCCGCGCGTCACGTTCCGCCCTCGCGTCACTTTCCGCCCTCGCCGCCTCCGCCGTAGTCGCTGCCCCCGTAGCCGCTCGTGCCGTAGCCGCCGTAGCCGGAGCCCGCGGTCTCCGGGCCCGGGGGGTCGACGCGAGGCGGGAAGCCGTTGAGCTGCCGCCAGACCTCGTAGCCGAGGGAGACCTCGTTGAGCAGGAACCAACCCTTGGTGCGCACGCCCTGGCGAAGCCAGCGCACGGAAGGCCAAGGCTCGTCGTCCGGGTCCGGCAGCACGACGACGCGGAAGTTGCCGCGCCCGTCGTCCGCCGAGTCCACGAAAGCGACGCGCCCGCCAAAGGTGCCCACGGCAACGGCGGGCCAGCCGGCGAACTGCACCGCGGGCCACCCTTCGAACTGGAGCCGCGCCATGGCGCCCGCGCGGATCAGCGCCGCGTCGTTCCCGTCGACCCAGAGCTCCACGGCGGGTTCGTTGTCGTCGGGAATGAACTCGAGGAGCGGGTCGCCCTCCTTGACCTGTTCGCCGCCCTGGCCGGCCAGGTAGCGGAGCACGGTGCCGTCCCGGGGGGCGACCACGCGCTGGGACTCGGTCCGGGCGATGGATACGCCGAGGCTCGCCAGCGACGCCTGGGTGCTGGCCACGTCCGTGCGCGCGCTTTCCAGGCTCGCCGTCGCGCTCGCGACCTTCGACTCCGCGTCGGCCTCGGCAGACGCGAGGTCCGCCCGTGCGGTCAGCAGGTCGCTCTGCGCGGCGCTTTGGTCCGCCCGCGCCGAATCCCGGCTCGTGCGCGCCCGCGCCTCGGAGAGCTCGGCGAGCTCCCGGTCTCGGGAAGACACGAGCCCCCGCTCGGCCAGGGCCCGCTGCCGCGAGAGCTGGAGAAGCGCCGTCTCGAGGTTGGCCTCGGCGGCCATGAGCTTCTGGTCCGCAGACTCCACCTTGGCCGTCGCCGCGCGCACCTTGGCCCGCGCCGCGCGC
>JBCCAW010000803.1:0-2000 GCA_039814655.1 Myxococcota bacterium
GAGCTCCTGCAGATGGACTGCGACGAAGCGCCTTGCGTCGCTTGGCTCCGCTGGGAGGACGGGCGCCAGCATCCGCGGCTCACCTACCGCTGGTGGTCCCTCGACGACGCACCGAGCGCCGCGCTCTGGACCGCGTCGCATAGCTACGCGGTCGACGACTCGGTCGTGCAGGCCGTGGTCATCGCGCCCTCCCGCACCTCCGCCGCCGGCAGCGCCGCCCTCGAGCGCCGCCTCGCCGCGGGTCGCGCGCGGCTCGGCCTTTGACTCCTCACGTTCCGCGAAGCGCTTCGATGGCGTCCTCGACGCTGGCGAACTGTCCCGAGTCGCGGCGCCCGGCCTCGCGCTCGTAGCGGGCCACCTGCATGCGCCCGATGACGCTGGCCAGCACGACCGTGGTCGAGCGGAAGGCGTTGAAGAGGTCCCGGCGATACTTTCGCTGTACGCGCTCGAAGGCCTCATCGTTGCGCCCCGGCGCCCGGCGGGAATCGATGATCAGATGAAGCTCGGCCTGGGGCAGACCGCGGAGCACGGTGACGAAGCCCAGGAAGGCCTCCTCAATTTCGGCCTCGCCCTCCGGAAAGGGCACTGCGCTTCGTTCCATGACGACGATGCGCTCGCCGCTCACGTGCCGGAGCGCGACGTATTCGTCCGCGTAAGGCAGACCCGGCAAGGGCTCTTGGCCAGGGAACGTCACCAGCGCGAGTTGTACGATGGGGGAAGGCGCCATGAAAGCTCGAGCCGCCTTCGCCGCTCCCGGCTGGCGTAGCGGCGCAGCCTCGCTCAGCTTTGCCGCCATGCGAGAGCCCTTCGTTCACGCCACGGCCGTGGTCGACGCGGGCGCCATGCTCGGCCCGGGCGTGCGCGTCTGGCACTTCGTGCACGTCTCCGCCGGCGCGCGCGTCGGCGCCGGGAGTGTGCTTGGGCAAAACGTCTACATCGGGCCCGGCGTCACCGTGGGCGCGGGCGTGAAGATCCAGAACAACGTAAGCCTCTACAGCGGGGTCGAGGTCGAAGACGACGTGTTCCTCGGCCCGAGCTGCGTGTTCACGAACGTACGCCACCCGCGCGCGCACGTGGAGCGCAAGGAGGAGTTCGCGCCGACGCGCCTCGGCCGCGGCGCCACCGTAGGCGCCAATGCGACGCTCGTCTGTGGCAACGACCTCGGCCCCTACGCCTTCGTGGGCGCCGGGAGCGTGGTGACGCGGGCCGTGCAAGCGCACGCGCTGGTCGCCGGCAACCCGGCCCGGCGCATGGCCTGGGCCTGCCGTTGTGGGGAGAAGCTCCCGGAGCCGGCCGGGGCCCCGGCCAGCGCGAGCGCACGCGAGACGACCTGCGCTCGCTGCGGCGAGCGCGACCACGTGAGCGCCGACGTCTGTGCACCGATCGGAGCGCCATGAGCAACACGGCCGTTCCGCTGCTGGACCTCGGCGCGCAGCACGCCCCGCTCATGGACGACCTCGAGGCCGCCAGCCGCCGTGTCCTTCGCAGCGGCCAGTACATCCTCGGGCCCGAGGTGGCAGCCTTCGAGGGCGAGGTCGCCGCGGCGCTCGCGCCACCCCGCCAAGCACCCGGCGCAAGCAGCGCGCAGGGCGCCGCGCCCTTGCACGCCATCGGCGTCTCGAGCGGCTCCGACGCCTTGCTCTTGGCCCTGATGGCCCTTGGCGTTGGCCCCGGCGACGAGGTCGTCACCACGGCCTTCAGTTTCTTCGCCACGGCCGGCTGCATCGCACGCCTCGGGGCCCGGCCGGTCTTCGTCGACATCCGCCCCGGCACCTTCAACCTCGACCCGGAGGCCGCAGCCCGGGCCATGACGCCGCGCACGAAGGCGATCGTCCCGGTGCATCTCTTTGGACAAACGGCCGATTTGAAGGCCCTCCGCGCCGTGGCCGGCGACGTTCCGCTCGTAGAGGACGCCGCCCAGGCTCTCGGCGCCGCCTGCTGTGAGGGCCCCGCCGGCACCGTGGGCGCCTTCGGCTGCTTCAGCTTCTTCCCCAGCAAGA
>JBCCAW010000615.1:0-3512 GCA_039814655.1 Myxococcota bacterium
GCCTGGCGGAGCGCAAGCCCCCTTCGCCGCCGGGAGGTGTGCATCAGGGGTCCGTACACCCGTCCTCGTCGAGGTCCCGGTCTTCGTCCGCCGCCTCGTTCGGGCATCGATCATCGGCGTCGGGGATGAAATCCATGTCGTTGTCCGGATCGTCGCAGCCGTCCTCGTCCTCGAACCCGTCCATGTCTTCGGGGAGCTGCACGCACTGGTCTCGGTCGTCGGGGATGCCGTCGCCGTCCGCGTCCTTCTTCTCGGGGGTCCAGAGCACGCCGAGCAGCGCCCGGATGTCCGACGAGCCCACGCCGCGACCAAAGCCCGTGCCGATGGCGCCGAAGAGGGAGACGCCGCGGCGTCGGTAGCGAAGGCCGAGGTCCGCCGCGATCTCCGTGACCCCGGAGCTCCCGAAGGGCTGGCTCGGATGATGGCCCCGGACCTCCGCACGCACGTCGAGGCCCTGCAGCCAGGGGAGCGGCACCTTGAGCGCGACGCCCCAGAGCAGCTCATCGTCGAGCACCACACTTCCCAGGGGGCGGGCGTAGGGGCGCAGGCGATAGCCGAGCATCACGCCCACGCCGAGGCCCAGCAAATGGAAGTCGCCCAGAACCTGCGCATCCACGGTGACCTGGTCTTCGGAGGCGAAGGAGTTGGCCGCCGCCTCCGAGGTGGCGGGAAGCGTCGCCGCCAGCAGCAGCGCGATGCCCGGACCATCGCTCCGCGGGTCGAGGCGCCCGCGCGGGTCGCCGAAGACCCGGACGCGAAGAGCCAGCCGCGGATCGCCGAAGGCGCTGCCATCGATGGTCGGTCCCCCGTCCGCGAGGCGACGTGTTTCCTCCGTCTGCGTCAGCACGAAGGGAAGGGACAGGGCCAGGGCCGCGCGGCCCCCGAGGCCCACCTGCGCGCTCAGGTCGGCGCCCAGGCGATGGCGTATGACATCCCCGGAACGCCCCTCGCCATCCACGACGAGCAGCCCACGCTGGTAGGTGCTCATGAGCGCGAGCTGGAAGTTACCAGGCCCGGGCATGGTCGTACCCTGGACGCCCAGGAAGCCCTCGTCGTCGAGGGTGGGCCGGAAGCGCGAGAGCGACACACTCCGGCCTTGCGCCAGCGCGCTCAGCGGCAGCCCGAGCACGAGGAGGAAGACCGGGAGCCGCGCCGCGAGGAAGCGCCGGACCCTCACGCCTCATCTCCGCTGGCGAGGGGAAGGCGCCGGCCCGCGGCCCTCTTCTCCGCCGCCGAGGCGATGGTGGAGACCGCAGCCGCGAAGCCCTCGAGGTCGCCCTGGGCCACGGGATGGGCAGCCGCCAGCTTCAGGTCGAGAAGGTGCCGCGGGCGCACGTGACCCAGCGCCGCGAGCATGCTGTTGCGTAGCCCGGGGATGCGCCCCTCGAGGTCCGCCAGCAGGTCCTTGACGTGCTGGCGCCAAAGGTCCGGCTGCGAGCCGCACAGGTCGCAGGGGAGGATGGGGAAGTCACGGAGCCGGGCGTAGGACGCGATGTCGGCCTCGGCGGCGTAGAGGAGCGGCCGGATGACGACGTGGCGACCGTCGTTGCTCACGAGCTTGGGCGGCATGGCGCCGAGGCTCCCGGCGAAGAAGAGGTTGAGCAAAAGCGTCTCCAGGGCGTCGTCCCGGTGGTGGCCGAGGGCGATCTTCGTGCAGCCGAGCTCCTCCGCCACGCGGTAGAGCACCCCGCGCCGAAGCCTCGAGCACAGCGAGCACGTGGTCTTCCCCGCGGGCACGCGCTTCTTGACGATGGAGTAGGTGTCCTCGCGAAGCATGTGGTGCGCGTGACCCTGCGCTTCGAGCCAGGCGCGCAGCGAGCTTCCGTCGTAGCCCGGGTGCCCCTGGTCGAGGTGCACGGCCACCAGCTCGAAGGGCACGGGGGCCCGGCGCTGCGCCCGCGTGAGGAGCTCGAGCAGCGTGTAGCTGTCCTTGCCGCCACTCACGCACACCATGACCCGGTCGCCGGCCTCGATGAGCGCGAAGTCGCGAACGCAGCGCCCGAGGTCCCGGGCGAGGCGCCGCTCCAGGCGCGCTTCCGTGGCACGGGGGTCGGCGCGGTCCTTGGCCGCCGGTTCGGTCGGAAAGGGGTGGGCCTCGGGCACGGCGGCATCCTGACACGGACCCGCGGAGGTGCGACAAGGGGCTCCACGGCGCGAGGCGCGTCGTGGAGGAAACGCGCCTGAGACGTCTCCGGTCCTGTAGTCTCGCGGCGTGTCGCCGGCGCCACATTTTCGGAGCGGTACGCGCCGCCCGGTGGCGCTGCGCGTGCGCTTCCGCATCGCGGGCAGCGACCGGGCCCACGAGGCCACCACGGCGGACGTGAGCATGGGCGGCGCCTTCGTCCAGACGCTGACGCCGCCGGCGCCGGGGACGGACGTGCGCTTGGAGCTCGACGCACCCACGGCCTGGGACCCGCTGGTGGTGCGGGCCGACGTGCGCTGGGCCGCGCGGAGCGATGGGCGAGGCCCGGAACGCACGCGGACGGGCTTCGGCGCGCGCTTCGGAGCGCTCTCGCACGGGCAAACGGACGCGCTCGAGGCGCTCCTCGCGGCGGCGGGCTATGGTCCCGGGGGAAGCGTGTGACGTCCGAGCCCAAGGTCTTCAAGCGCCTCACGGAGAGCGACATCCTGCCGGAGGGCGAGGGAACCTCCGAGCGCCTGCGCGCCGCCGACCCCTACCTGGGCCAGACCATCGACGGCCGCTATCTCATCACCGAGCGCCTCGGTGAAGGCGGCATGGGCGCGGTCTACATCGCGGAGCACCTCAAGCTCGGGAAGCTCGTAGCGCTGAAGACCATTCACGCGCGCTTCGCCGACGAGGAGACGGTGAGCGAGCGTTTCAGCCGCGAGGCCATGGCCGCCGGGCGCCTCGAGCACCCGCATATCGCGAGCGCCATGGACTACGGCACCTTCGAGGGGGGCGGGGCCTACCTGGTCATGCAGCTGGTCCGCGGACCCTCGGTGCAGCACGTGCTCGAGACCCAGGGCGGCCTGGGCTGGGTGCGCGCGGCGTCCATCGGTGCGCAGATCGCCGACGCCCTCGCCGCGGCGGCCGACGAAGGCATCGTGCACCGGGACCTCAAGCCCGAGAACGTGCTGCTCGAGGACCGCGACGGCGCGGAGAACGCGCGCGTGCTCGATTTCGGCGTGGCCCGCATGCCCGACGTGCTGGCGCCCGTCGACGCGCACGTGAAGGGGCTCACCATGGAAGGCACGGTGGTCGGCACGCCGGGCTACATGGCGCCGGAGCAGGCGCTCGGTGAAGCGCTCGACGCCCGGGCCGACCTCTATGCGCTCGGAATCCTGCTCTACGAGATGACGACCGGCGTCGCGCTCTTCGACGAAGAGCAGCTCGCCGACATCGTGCGGCGCCAGCTGTCCATGCGCCAGACACCTCGGCTCCGGGAGGTGAGCGGAGACGCCGGGATTCCCGTGGTCTTCCAGTCGCTCGTGGACCGCCTGCTCGCGGCCCGGCCCGAGGACCGGCCGCGAAACGCGCGGGAGGTCCGGGA
>JBCCAW010000264.1:0-7977 GCA_039814655.1 Myxococcota bacterium
ATAGTTTTGAAATCCATAGCGCGGGAGGCGCGGCGCGCGGAGGCGGGAGCGAAGGGCCTCGGGCGGGTCCCGGCGCCGGACGGGCTCGCGGCGTGGCGCATCCGCGCGGACTTCGTCGCCCAACGCGTGGAGGACCCGACCATCCGCAAGCGGCTCGGGAAGACGCTCCGGCCACCCCGGGGCCGGCAGCGCTTCGCCCGGGCCCTCGCGTGCCACCCGGAGGCGAAGCGGGCCTTCAGCACCTTCGAGCGCGACGCCCTGGAGACCTACCTGACCCGCTGGCTCGCGGACGGCGCCGGCGGGTGAGCGCCGCGTGGCATCTCAGAGCATGCGCTCCGCCGCGCGGCGGACCTGAAGCACGACGCCCTCCACGTCCTGGTGGCCCGACGCCCAGCCGATGAGCGAGGCGAACCAGATCTGCTGCAGCGCGGCGGCCACGATGCGGGCCTCTTCGTCCGCGCTCGTGCCCCATTCGCGCACGCTCCCGATGGGCTCGCCGCGGATCGCGCTCACCACGAGCCCGGTGACCACCGCGTGCAGGCTCGCCAAGCGCCCGGGCATGCCGTCGCCCACGGCCACGGCGCGCAGAAACGCCCGGGCGAGCTTCGGCCGCTCGAGGAGCCGGCGCGTGGCGTCCCGGAAGAAGGTCTCCACGCGCTCCGGCGCCGTGTCGCCTTCGGGGACGCGCTGAAAGCGCGCCAGGAGCTTCTCCCCCTCGCGCTCCACGGCGGCGATGAGGATCTCCTCTTTGCTCGCGAAGCGCTTGTACACCGTCCCCAGGGCCACCTTGGCCATGGCGGCGACCTCGCGAAGGCGAACGGCCTCGTAACCATCCTTCTCGGCGAGGGCGATGGCCGTCTCCACGATGCGTGCGGCGCGTTCGTCCATGTGTCGGGGGCGTACCACGACCTCACCGTCCGTGGGCGGGCGCCTTCCCGGCTGACGCTTCGTCGCAGCTGAACGACGGCTCAGGGTCGTGGGACGACGGCTCGCGAAAAAGCCCCGCGCGGCGCGCATCGCCTCGGGCGCTGCCGCTAAGGTCGCATTCTTCCTGAAAAGTCACCGAAACATGCGACCGCTACCCTTTCTTCTCGCTCTGGGCACCGCGAGCCTCCTCCTCGGCCCCGCCGTGGCGCGCGCGAACCCCGAGCCCCCGGCCATTTACGATGCGCGGGTGATGGGCATGGGCGGCACGGCGCTCGGTACCCTCGACAACGCCTCGGCGCTCTTCCACAACCCGGCGCAGCTCGACCGGGTAAACCGCTTGAGCGTCACCGGTGTGGTCACCGGGCTCACGGTCCGGCTCACCGGGTCCTTCGCCGGCCGGGGCAGCGAGCAGGAGAGCCCGCTCATCTTCGCACCGCTGATCTTCGCCGGCGGTGTGGTCCGCGTGCATGACCGCGTCGTGCTCGGCGGCGGCGCGTACATCTACACGGGCTTTGGCGGCGGTTTCGACCGCGTCGACTGCGTCACCGCGGGGCTGACGCAGAGCTGCGACGAGACGCCGGCGCTCCGCCTCGACCCGCCCCGGTCCCAGACCGTGCGTCTCTTCGTCGCCGAGTTCGCCGTGCCCGTACAGGTCTCGATCATCCCGGACCGGCTGAGCCTCGGCGTCACCTTTCGCCTGCCCTACGGCAACCAGTCCGTCTCCACGGACACGCTGAGCCCCTTCTCGCCGGAGGAGCTGACGCGTGCCGACCAGAACGTCGCCGGCGTCGGCATCCCGGGCATCCTCGCGGGCCTGAGCTACCGGCCCACGGACGACCTGACCCTGGCCGTGGCCTATCGCTCGAAGGTCTGGATCGACATGGACGGCGAGACCACCACGGACATCCCCCTCGGCTTCGGCTTTGGTCCGCGGGCCACGCTCGCGACCAAGACGCGCTGGTACGTGCCGCACATGCTCCGCGTCGGCTTCGCCCAGGAGTTTTGGAACGACCGCATCACGCTCGCCGGCGAGTTCCGCGTGCAGTTCCACGAGGAGGCGAACCGGGAGCAAGCCTTCACGCTCACCTCACGCGACCCGAACCAAACGGTTCGGACGACCCTGAACAACTCCGTGCCGGACACGGTCGCGCGCTTCGATTGGCGCAACGTCTACCTCGGCAACGTCGGCCTCGAGGTCCTCGCCACGGACTACCTGCCCGTGCGCCTCGGCTTCTCCCTCGCGAGCTCCGCGTCGAACCCGGCCACCATGACGGCCTTCTCCCCGCCCTTCGGCGTCCAGGCCGCGTACTACGCGGGTCTCGGCTACCGCGCGGACAAGTACACGCTCGACCTCGGCTTCTCCTTCAGCACCGGCAACGACGCGACCAACGCCGAAGACGGCGCGCTCTGCACGCCGGGCACCACGAACGGCGACGGGACCTTGACCCCGACGGCGGGCTGCTCCGGCACCTTCGATGCCGTGAGCTACTTCCTGAGCGTCTCGGCCTCCTACAACCTCTGACGTCTCCGGCCCCACGGGAGTGTAGGCTCGCGCGCGTGGAGGACTGGACCCAGGGAGCCCTCGGCGCCGTACTCGACGGTAAAGTGCGCCTCGACGCGCTGCTCGGAAAGGGGGGCATGGGCGCCGTCTTCGCCGCCACGCACCTCGGCCTCGAGCGCGAGGTGGCGGTGAAGCTGCTCCACCCGGTGCTGACGAGCGACCCCTCGCTCATCGAGCGCTTCTTCCGCGAGGCTCGGGCCGTCGCCAAGCTCGACCCGGAGGGCACGGCGGAGATCTTCGATCTCGACGTGGACGAAGCGCTCGGCCCCTTCATCGTCATGGAGCGCCTGAACGGCGAGTCCCTCGCCGAGCGCTTGCCCCGGGAAGGCGCGCTGCCCCGGGAGCGGGCCGTGCGCGTCATCATCGAGCTGCTCGACGTGCTCGCGCTCGTGCACCGCGAGGGCATCGTGCACCGCGATTTGAAGCCCGGGAACGTGTTCCTGCACCGGAACCCCATCTCCGGGGCCGAGACCGTGAAGGTGCTCGACTTCGGCGTCGCGCGCGTCACCGGGGACGACGGCGGCCCGCGCCTCACGCTCACCGGCGAGCGCATCGGCACGCCGCGCTTCATGGCCCCGGAGCAGGTGCAAGGGCAGCCCGCGGAGCCGGCGTCGGATCTCTACGCCGTGGGCCTGCTCCTCGGCTGCTGCCTCACGGGCAAGCTCCCCTTTCACGGACTGAGCGACCGCGAGATGTACGCGCGGCTGCCGCAGGGCCCGGTGCCGCTCCGGGAGCTCGCGCCGGAGCTGCCCGAAGCGCTCCTCGCCGTGAGCGAGCGGGCCCTCGCGCAGGCGCCGGAGGAGCGCTTCGCCGACGCGGGCACCTTCGCCGACGCGCTCCGGGCCACGCTCGAGGCCGGGCCCGGAGCGGATGAAGTCGCCGCGGAGCACGCACGGAACCCAGCCCCGGCTCCCGCGCCGGACGAGTCCCGCGGCTCCAGCGCTCCCCCGGAGCTGCAAGCCGTCGCGCTCGGCGACACGCAGCCCATGACGTCCGTCCCGCCGCCGGCCCCCGCGGCCCCCTACGAGACCGGACCCCTCGAGATGCCTTCGCCGCTCGTTCCCGATGCGTCGCCGCAAGCTCGCCCCGCGTCGCTAGGGGCGAAGGAGCGGGGCGGCGACCCCGCTGCGCCTCCCGCTGCGCCCGCTTCCTCACCGGCGCCTTCGCCTTCGCCTTCGTCGCCCGCGCCGGCGACGCGAGGCCGCTTGATACCGCTCCTGCTCGTCGTCTTCGTCGTGAGCATCGCCGCCGGCTTCGTGCTCGCCAGCGTCCGCTGAGGGCTCAGGCCGCCGCGTCCGTCCAGGAGCGCCGGGCGTCGAGGGCGGCGATCATCGCGTCGCCGCTCAGCTGGTCGGCGCTCGCCCCGTCCATGTAGCGGAGCAGGCCGACGCGCTCGTAGCGTGGACGCACGCGCTCGCTGAGCAGACCGATCTCCCGGAGGTTCGGCACGAGCCGTTCGAACATCACCTTGCGGAAGGTCTCGAAGCCGAGCGAGCTCAGGACGAAGCCGCGCCAGGCCTCGCGCGAGAGGCGCCCCTCGAACCACTCCTCATAGACCTCGAAGGCGAGGAAGCGGTTGCGCATCAGGAGCGCGACCTCGAAGGCCCAGTCCTCGCGCTCCCGGCGCTCCGCGTCCGAGAGCTGCGTCCGGAAATGCTCGCGCAGCGCAAGCACCCCGTAGTGCACGTGCCGCGCTTCGTCCTGGATCACGTTGCGCAGCAGCTCCCGGAGCAGCGGCTCGCCCGTGAGCTTGTAGAGCGAACCGAAGGCTCCGAGCGCGAGCCCCTCGACCATGATCTGCATGCCCAGGAACTTCATGTCCCAGCGGCCGTCGCCCATGAGCGCGTCGATGATGACGAAGAGGTTGTCGTTGATCTGGTAGACCTTCTCGAGCTTCGTCTCGAGGTAGCGGTGGAAGACCTCCACGTGCCGCGCCTCGTCCATCACCTGCGTCGCGCCGTAGAGCTTGCCGTCGAAGAACTGCACGGCCTCCGTGACCTGCGCCGCGGCGAAGAGCGCGCCCTGCTCGCCGTGGAGGAACTGGCTGAGCATCCAGCTCAGCACGTCGGCGCGAAGGCGCTGCTCCTCGGTCGCCGTGAGGCGGATGCCGTGCTCCGCCAGCCGATCCAGGTTCAAAAACCCCGGCGGGAGACCAGGGCGCTCGGGGCTCAGCGGGTCCACGGAGGTCGTCCAGTCGAGGGCCAGGTCCCCATCCCATTGGCTCGCCTTCGCGCGGCGGTAGAGCGTCTCCATCTCCGCGTGCTCGCCGACGGGGTAGCTCCAATCGAAGTAGACCTCGTGATGCGCCGGCATGGGCGTGGGCACGCCCTGCTTGCCCCGCTGAAAAAAGAGCCCGCGCACGGCGGCAGGTCCGAGCGAGCGCGCAACGCGCGGGTCGCGAATCTCGCTGAGGACGCCGAGCGCGTCGACGTAGGGGGCGACGCTGTCGCGCACGCGCCGGGGCAGGAGCTCGAGGAAGGCGTCCGTCTTCATGGCGTTTGGCTCTCGATGAAAGGGGGCAGGGTGGGCTTCAGAGCGTCCCGAAGAACTCGCGGAAGCGCTCGGCGTGAAAGCGGGCGAGGAAGGTGTGGAGCACCGGCAGGGCGCGCTCGATCATCGTCGCCACCTCCTCCGGCGGGAGGTCCGTGAGCCGGTCGAAAATGAGCGCCATCTCTTCCCCGAAGAGGCGCCGCACGGCCTCCTCGTAGAAGCGAACGTCGGCGATGGTGAAGCCGCGGTCGCGGGTGAACCCGGCGCCGCGGAGCTGGGCGACGAGCTCGAGCATCCACACGTCGCCGGCCACCACGTAGGTCGTGCCGTCGCGCTCCTGCGTGCCGATCATGCCGATGGCGATGGCCTCCGCGAGGTCCTCCGCGGGGAGACCGAGGCGCCGCACGAGCGACGCGGCTTCCTCCCGCGCCTGGCGCTCCGGCGCCGCCAACGACGCGCCGAGGCGCGCCTTGACGCGGCCGAGAAAGAGCGCCTGCTCCGGCGCGAAGCCCTTTTCCCGCCCTTCGAAGATGGCCTTGATGGCCTTCAGCGGAAGAAAGCGCTCTTGCTGGAGCTGTTGAATCAGCCGAAGCCGCTCGAGATGCGCTTCGCCGTACCAGGCCATGTTCCGGCCGGTCTTGTGACCCGGAGGCAGGAGCCCCTGCTGGATGTAGAAGTGAATGGTCTGGCGATCGAGGCCCGTCGCCGCGCACAGGTCACGCATGCGGTAGGGGTGCGCGTCGGCCTCGCCCTGCGTGTCGGCGCCGCTCACGGGAGCTCCAGCGCCGCGGGGCTGAGCGGCCGAGCGACGCAGGCGAGCACCTGGCCCGCCTCACGCTCCTCGGGGCTCAGGCAGTTGGGCTCCTCCATGACGACCTGCCCCTCCGTGAGGCGCACCCGGCACGCCCCACAGCCGCCCATGGCGCAGCTGAAGGGCAGGGCGAGCCCCGCGGCCCGGCCCGCTTCGAGCAGCGTTTGGCCCGGTGCGACGGCAACCGTGTCGCACGTTTCGCCGCGCGCGAAGGACACGGAAAGCGTTCGCCTCGGCAGCTCCGCGCCGATCGTCGACCGCGCCTCGGGCCGCTGGAAGCGTTCTTCGTGAATGCGCGCGAAGCCTTCGGCCTCGAGGGCCTCCCGCGCCGCCTTCATCATGCCCGTGGGCCCGCACAGGTACACCTCGAGCTCCGGGCCGAGGCCCAGCGCCTGGAGCCGCTCCCGCACCCGCTCCGCGTCCAGGCGACCGGGCGTGCAGGCGAGGTCGCCACCGGTCTCTTCGAGCACGTGCGCCACGCGAAAGCGGTCCTGGAAGCGGGCGACCATGGCGCCCAGGCGCCGCCGGAAGATGACGTCCTCGGCGCGCCGGTTGCCATAGAGCAGCGTGACCCGGGATCCGGGCTCCATGGCCAGCACGCTCTCGGCCACGCTGATCAGCGGCGTGATGCCGCTCCCGCCGGCCACGAGGAGAAGTGCGCGCGCGGCTGCCGGGTCCGGCTCGAAGCCAAAGCGTCCCGAAGGACCGAAGCCCTGCAGCACGTCACCGGCGCGGCTTCCGTCGACCAGCGCGCCGGAGACGAGGCCGCCAGCGATGCGCTTCACGGTGATTTGCGGTGGCGCCCCGAGCGCTCCCGAGAGCGAATACGCGCGGCGGTGCCGGGTGCCGTTCACGGAGACGTCCAGGGAGAGGAACTGCCCGGGATGAAAGGTGATCGGGACGCCGCGAAGGTCGCTCAGCCGCAGGGTCACGGCGTCGGCCGTCTCCCGCACCACCGCCTCGACCCGAAGCGGGCGGGCCTCCAGCGCGGACGCCCGTCGGCGCGCGCGGCGCGGAACCGTGACCGGCGGACGCACGCCGCGGAGGCCCGCGGCGACCATGGCGACGTCGCGGCGGGCCTGAGCGATGCGGCGCGGCATCGAGAACGTCGGCATGAACGCTACGATCCGCGTCGCCGCGTAAAGTGTCAAGTGTCACTAAACACTTTACGAAAAAAGCAGATCAAACCCCCGAGAACGCGGGCGCCGGGCCATTATTCGTTGTAACGAGTAATTCCGCCGCGCGTCCGCGGAGGCAGAGGAGATCAGTCATGGGGCACTTCATTGACGGCGAGTGGACGACGACAAGGAGTTTCGCCGACGGCGACGGGACCTTTCGGCGAAAGGCCACGACCTTCCGCGACCAGGTGTCGCCCTCGGACGCCGTGCCCGGGCGCTACCGGCTTTACGTCTCCTACGCCTGCCCCTGGGCCCACCGAACGCTGATCGCGCGCACGCTGCTCGGCCTCGAGCACGTCTTCGACGTGGCCGTCGTGCACCACTTCATGCGGGAGGACGGCTGGACCTTCGCCCCCGGGGAGGGCGTGGTGCGCGACGCCGAGGGGACGGCCTTGCTGCGCGACGTGTACCTGCGCGCGGACCCGCGCTTCACCGGCCGCGTGACCGTTCCGATCCTCTGGGACACGCGGGAGGACCGCATCGTCAACAACGAGAGCCGGGAGATCGTCCGCATGATGAGCGACGTGTTCCGCGGCCTCGGCCACGGCGAGCGCGACCTGCACCCGGCGGCGCTGCATGACGCCATCGAGCACGCCATCGATGCGATCTACGAGCCCATCAACAACGGCGTCTACCGCTCGGGCTTCGCGCGCACGCAGGAGGCGTACGAGGCCGCCGTAAGCGATGTCTTCGCGGCCCTCGACGATTGGGAAGGCGTGCTCGGCCGCCAGCGCTACCTGGCCGGCGAGCAGCTCACGGAAGCCGACCTCTTCCTCTTCACGACGCTCATCCGCTTCGACCTCGTCTACCACTACCACTTCAAGTGCAACCGGCGGCGCATCCAGGACTACCCGAAGCTCTGGGGCTTCACGCGCGAGATCTTCCAGCTGCCCGGCGTCGCCGAGACCGTGAGCTTCGACCACATCACGAAGCACTATTTCGCCTCCCACGAGTCCGTGAACCCGACCCGCGTCGTCCCCGTCGGCCCGGAGATCGACTTCCACGCCCCG
>JBCCAW010000596.1:0-3724 GCA_039814655.1 Myxococcota bacterium
CGCTCGCGACCACCGGAAGAGCCCGGGCTTCGTGGACCCAGCTCCACTCGCCCCGGGCTTTTTCATGCGCGGTCTTCCGGCCCGGCACGGAAGGCCCGCTCCGAAGCACCCGCGGCCTCGCTATTCTTGACGGCGTGGCGCCCTCGTGCGGAACTGCGAGGCGCGATGTTCCAGCAAGTCCTGCGTGAAGTGGTCGACAACACGGACGGCGGCGTCGCCAGTCTGCTCATGGGCTTCGACGGCATCCCCGTCGACCAGTACCTGCGCGACGGGACCGACGTGGACATCGAGTCCGTGGGCATGGAGTACAGCGTGATTCTCCGTAGCGTCATGCACGCGGCGGACATGCTGGAGAGCGGGAAGGCCAAGGAGTTCGCCGTGCGCGCCGAACGACTGGTCACCATCGTGCGCCTCTTGAACGACGACTACTTCGTCGCCATCGCGCTTTCGCCGGGCGGCAACGTGGGCAAGGCGCGCTTCCTCCTGCGCACGCGCAGCCCGAAGCTCTTGGCCGACCTCGAGTGAGGCGCCGGTGAGTCAGGCGTCGTGAGTTCCGTGCCGCACGTTCGGGTGCTCCATGGCCCGAACCTGAACCTGCTGGGGACCCGTGAGCCGGAGATCTACGGCTCGGCGACGCTGGCGGAGATCGACGCGCTCCTCGCCGCGGAGGCGCAGGCGCTGGGGGCGCGCGCGTCGAGCCTGCAGTCGAATCACGAGGGCGCGCTCATCGACGCGATCCACGCGGCGCAGGGGACCGCCGAGGGTCTCGTCTTCAACCCGGGAGCGTTGACGCACACCTCTCTGGCCCTGGCCGACGCCCTCCGCGCCGTGGCCCTGCCGTGCGTGGAGGTGCACCTGTCCAACGTGAGCGCACGGGAACCCGTACGTCGCGTGAGCCATGTCGCGCCGGCCTGCATCGGCACCGTCACCGGCTTCGGACCGACCAGTTACGTCCTTGGCCTCCGGGGGCTCCTCGACTATCTGTCGGCGCACGCCGGCGCGCGCTGAGCGCCGGCACCAGAGCCCCCTCGGGCCCAGGGAGAGACCGCCATGGAGATCGACCTCGACCAGCTTCGCGAGCTGATGACGGCGCTGCAGGAGTTCGACGTCGACGAGCTCGAGCTCGAGCGAGGCGACGAGAAGATCCTGATGAGGCGCGGCGGCGCTGCCGGCACGGTGATGGCCGCGCCCTACCCGATGGCTGCAGGACCGGCGACCATCGCGGCGCCGGCGCCCGCGCCGGGCCCGAGCGTCGCACCGGAGCCCGAAGGCGACTACATCACCTCGCCTTTCGTCGGCACCTTCTATCGCTCGCCCAAGCCCGACGCGGCGTCCTTCGTCGACGCGGGGCAGGACTTCGCCACCGGCCAGACGCTCTGCATCGTCGAAGCCATGAAGCTCATGAACGAGATCGAGGCCGAGTTCGCGGGCACGGTCCTCGAGGTCCTCGTGGATAACGGCAAGCCCGTCGAGTACGGCGACCGGCTCTTCCGCGTCGAGAAGAAGTAGGCGGCCCATGGCCTTCCAAAAGGTCCTCATCGCCAACCGAGGCGAGATCGCACTCCGGGTCATTCGCGCGTGCCGGGAGCTCGGCCTGCGCACGGTGGCCGTGCACAGCACCGCCGACGAGCAGGCGCTCCACGTACGCCTCGCGGACGAGGCCGTGTGCATCGGTCCGCCACCGGCCACGGACAGCTACCTGAACATCCCGCAGCTCATCGCCGCCGCAGAGGTCACCGGCGCCGAGGCCGTGCATCCGGGCTACGGCTTTCTGAGCGAGAACGCCGAGTTTGCCGAGATCTGCGCCCAATGCGGCCTGACCTTCGTGGGGCCGAAGCCCGAGCACATGGGCATGTGGGGCGACAAGGTGCGCGCCCGCGCGCTGGCCAAGAGCCTCGGCCTGCCGCTGATGGAGGGCAGCGCCGTCCTCGAGGACGAGGGGCACGCCATTCAGGAAGCCGACCGCATCGGTTACCCGGTGATGCTCAAGGCGTCCGGCGGCGGCGGCGGCCGGGGCATGAAGATCTGCCGGAACGCCGAACAGCTCGAGGCCGCCTTCCCGCAGGCGCGCGCCGAAGCAGTTGCCGGCTTCAAGAACCCGGATCTCTTCATCGAGCGCTTCGTGGAGGAGCCCCGGCACATCGAGTTCCGGGTGCTCTGCGACGGCGAAGGCGGCGTGTGGGTGCTCGGCGAACGCGAGTGCTCCATTCAGCGCCGGCACCAGAAGCTCGTCGAGGAGGCCCCGAGCGTGGCCGTGGACGATGCGCTCCGCCGCGCGACGGCGCGCACCATCGGCAAGGCCATGCGCGAGACCGGCTACGTCTCGGCGGGTACCCTCGAGTTCCTCATGGACGAGACGGGCAACCTGGCCTTCCTCGAGATGAACACGCGCATCCAGGTCGAGCACCCGGTGACGGAGGAGATCACCGGCGTGGACCTGGTCATGGAGCAGCTCCGCATCGCCCGCGGTGAGGGCGCGAGCCTCGAGCCCATGGAGGACGACCTGGTGCCCCTCGAGGGCTGGGCCATCGAGGTGCGCGTGAACGCCGAGGACCCGGAGACCTTCGCGCCCTGGCCCGGCCTCATCGAGGAGCTCCATGTGCCTGGCGGGCCCGGCGTGCGCGTCGACGGGGGCATCTACGCCGGCTTCCGTGTCCCCGGCGCCTACGACTCGCTGCTGATGAAGATCATCGCCATGGGGCCCGACCGCGCCACGGCCCTTCGGCGCCTGCAGCGCGCCGTCGACGAGACGCTCTTGGTGGGCATCCGAACCAACCTGCCGCTGCATCGGCGCATCCTCGCGCACCCGGACTTCGCGAGCGGGGCACTCTCGACGCGGTTCCTCAGTCGCCTCGACTGACGCGGACGATACCGAACGGTATTGCAATTGACCGCCGAAGCGTTGACCGACGATCTGAGCGCCGGCTACCCTTCGGATAGCCCTTACCGGTGTTTTCGATGTGATTTCCAGGACCGCGTGCCCTGGGAGCGCCAAGCAGTGTGCGTGTTCCGGGGGGTCGAGCGACGGTGGCGGTCGACCGCAACAAAGTACTGAGCGCAGCCCAGAAGCATCTGAGCCGGGGCAATTACGACCGCGCCATCGCGGAGTACGAGAAGCTCGTCGCAGCCGATCCCCGGGACGTCCGCACCTGGCTGAAGATCGGCGACCTGCATACGCGCAAGGGAGACGCCCAGCGCGCCGGCGAGACCTACCACCGCGTGGCCGAGCACTACGCGGGTCAGGGCTTCTTCCTGAAGGCCGTCGCGGTCTACAAGCAGATCCTCAAGCTCCAGCCCGGGCGCATCGACGTGCAGCTTCGCCTCGCGGAGATGTACGAGAACCTGCAGCTCGTCAGCGACGCGCTCGCCACCTACGAAGAGATCGCCGCGACGCACAGTCAGAACGGCGACGTGGACGCCATGCTGGCAACGCTGGCGCGCATGGCGGACCTCGACCCGGAGAACGTGCCGGTGCGCATTCGCCACGCGGAGGCCCTTTCCAAAGCGGACCGCATGGACGAGGCGGCCCGGGAGTTCGAGGCCGGGGCGACGTTGCTCGACGAGCAGGGGCGTGTCGACGACTACCTCAAGGTCGCCGAGCGTCTCCTCTTTCATCGCCAGGAGGACACGGGCCTCGCGCGCGACCTCGCAGAGCGCTACCTGCAGCGGAACGACGCTAAGCGCGCGCTCGCCAAACTCCAGCTTCTCTTTCAGCACGACCCGA
>JBCCAW010000599.1:0-3684 GCA_039814655.1 Myxococcota bacterium
CGCGCCGCCGCCGAGCGCCGGCCGAAGCCCGGCGGCGCGGACGCGCCGAGCGGACCGGCAGCCTCGCCGCGCGGAGCCGCCGCTGGAGGAGGCTCAGGCCACGGCGCCCCCGCCGTGGACCGGAAGCGCCTCGGCGGCGAACGAACCCGAGGCAAGCGCCGCGCCGGTGCCGGCCTACGAGCGAGCGCTGGCGGCGCGCGGCCGCGGCGACCCTGCAGGCTGCGTCGCCGCGCTCGGGGAAGCCGGCGCGACGCAGGATTCGCGGGCGCTGCGGCTGGAGGCCGAATGCTTGGTTCTGAGCGGGCGCCGGCGCGATGCCGCCAAGACCTTCGAAGCCTTCTGCCGCCGCTACCCGACGCATCGGGACATCGAGGAGATTCGTAGCCTCGCCGAAGCCTACGGCGGCCAGTGCCGCTGAGGCTGCGGCCTGCTAGCGGGACGAGCCTCTGGGGACTCTGAGCGGGTGGGCGAGCGCGGCTTCGAGGAGCGCGGCCCCGCTCGCGACCTTCGCTTCCGGGTGCGCGGCCCCGGAGAAGCGGAGCCCGCGGGGCCACTCCGGCGCCCGTTGACCCTCGAGCGTGCGCGCCAGCTCCGCGAGCCGGGCCCGGTCTCCCCCACGCACGAGCACGACGAAACGCGCGTCCCCAGCGCGAAAGACCAGCTCTCCGGCGACCTGCTTGGTGCGCTCCACGAAGGCGCGAAGAGCCGGCCCGCGGGCCGGCTCCGCGGGGAGCCCGGCCACGTCGATCACGAGGCAGGCGAGCGGGCGCGCATAGCGCAGCGCGCCGGCGTGTTCGTAATCGAGGGAGAGGAGCAGCTGGGCGCGGGTCCCGGCGCCGCTCTCCGGGTCCAGCGCCGCCTGGAGCTGCTCCATGGACAGCGCCCGGCGACGCGCCTCGGATCGCTCCCGGACCTTCTCGAGCGTCGAGCGCACCTTGGCTTGGACCCGGGCTAGCTCGAGGGGCCCCTGGAGCACGCCGTCGGCGCCGATGGCCTGCGCTTCCGCCGCCTGGCCGGCGTCCGCGGCGATGACGAGCACGGGAATCCCCCGGAGCTGGACTTCGCGCTTGAGAATTCGGAGCACGCTCAGGCCGTCGAGGCCGGGCAGCTCGGGCGCGAGCACGACGAGCGCCGGGAGCTGCCGGGCCACGCTGGCCAACACTTGCTCGCCGTCCATGACCGGCGACACCTCGAAGCCGGCAGTGCGGCAGGCCTCCTCGAGCACGGTCAAGCGCAGCGGGTCGCCGTCACCCAGGACGAGGAGCTTCGGCATCAGCGCCCGGGCCGGTCCCTCACCGGCGGCGGCCCACGTCGTCGAGCTCGTAGGCCTGCACCTTGCGGATGAGGTTGCGCCGGCTGATGCCGAGGGCCTCGGCAGCCCGGGTCTTGTTGCCGTGGGCCTGCTCGAGCCCCGCGCGAATCATCCGTCGTTCGAGGCTCTCGATGGCCTCGGGCAGCGTCGCGCCCTCCGGGAGCTCGACCTCGCTCGCGGGCTCCGCCGGGAGGCGCGAGGGACGGCGCGGGCTCCCTCCCCCGGCGACGGCCGGCGAGAGGTGCTCCGGTCCGATGAGCGTTTCCGTGCCGCTCAGCACCCAGACGCGCTCGATCTCGTTCTCGAGCTCCCGCACGTTCCCGGGCCAGCGGTGCTGCATGAGCCGGTCCATGGCCGACTGCGCCAGGGTCTTGGTGACCCCCTCGCGCTTGGCGAGACGGTCCATGAAGAACGCCACGAGCAGGGGGATGTCGTCCTTCCGCTCCCGGAGCGGCGGCACCTTCAGGTGCACGACGTGGAGCCGGTAGTAGAGGTCCTCGCGGAAGCTGCCCTCGCGCACCATCGTCTGGAGGTCCCGGTTGGTCGCGGCGATGATGCGCACGTCCACGCGGCGGGTCTGCGTGTCGCCGACGGGAAGGAAGACGCCTTCCTGGAGCACGCGGAGCAGCTTGACCTGGAGCGCCGGCGACATGTCGCCGACCTCGTCGAGAAAGAAGGTCCCCTCGTCGGCCACGCGGAAGAGGCCGGGCTTGTCGTTCACGGCGCCGGTGAAGGACCCGCGGCGGTGACCAAAGAGCTCACTTTCGAGGAGGTTGTCGTTGAAGGCGCTGCAGTTGGTGGCCACGAAGCGCTGGTCCGCGCGCTGGCTCATGGCGTGAATGCTCTTGGCCACCAGCTCCTTGCCGGTCCCGTTCTCCCCGGTGATGAGCACCGTGGCCGCGGACCCGCGGATGCGCTCGAGCATGCGGTAGAGGTCGCGCATGGGCGCGCTCGAGCCGATGATCCCGGTCTCGCCGAGCCGGCCCTCGCGGAGCGTCACCTGGGCCTTCGGACCTTCGGAGACCGCGGCCGCAACGGCGCCGGCGGCCCCGTCGACGGCCGCTCGGGCCAGCGCCGTGATCCCCACGCCGCCGTCGGCGCCCCGGGGGACGTCCAGGCGAACGCCCACGCGGATGCCTCCGGCGAGCTCCGCCTCCCCTTCCTGGGAAGTGTCCTCGGCTACCGCCTCTGTAGGTCTGGCCGGAGCGCCTTCGGTGGCCATCGAATCCGGGACGCTACCCGTCCCCGTCGAGGCCGGCAATAGCGGGAGCCCCGGCGGCGAGTTCGCGAAGGGCGACGCGACGGAGCGGCGGGAGCGCACGAAGCCGCGCCCAGGCGAGCTGAAGCTGCGCGAGGATCTCGTCCACCCGGTCCGCGTCCAGCACGTACTCGCCGCCGGGAAGCCCTTCGCCGTAGTTCAGCGGACACGCCACCACGCCCTTCTCTCCGGCGCGGCCACGGAGCGCCGCGAGCGGTACGTCCGGCAGGTCCGCCTGAGCCTCGAGCGCGTAGCTCAGCGCGAGCCCCTGGGACCGGCACACGAGCGGCCGGTCGTCGTACACGGTGCACTCGCCGCTCTCGCCGAGGAAGACGCACCGTTGCCCGGCGCGCACCTCCGCGTCGGCACTTCGCGCCGCGAGCTCCGCGCGCGTGGGCGGCGGCAGCGCCGCGAGGGCCGACCGCAGCGCGTCGGCTTCGAGCGGACCGACCGTGAGGCCCACCCGGCAGCAAGCATCGCAGCCCCGCCGGCAGACCAGCCCCCCCGCGCGCTCGGCCGCAGCGAAGAAGTCGTCGACGCGCCGCCGAAGGGCGCCGAGCGTTCCCCGCAGCGCGTCGGCCCTCTCGTCGTCGCTCGAGCCCGCGGTCATGGCGAGAGGTTGGCGCAGACCGGCGGCGCGGGCCATGCCCCGGGCCATGGGGAGGCCACACGAGGGAAAGCCAGACGAGGCAAGGCCCGGCAAGGGGCAGGCCGGCGAGGCGCGGAACGCGAAGGGCGCCGACGCCCGCAGCGGGACCCCGGGGCGCTTCGATGCGGATACGCGGGTGCGTACGGGTACGGACCGCCGCCTCGGCGCCGATCCGCGCCGCATCGCGGTGCACGTGCTCCGGCGGGTCAGCGACGAGGGCGCCTGGGCGGCCCCCACCCTCGACGCGCTGCTCTGCGCGCAGCGGGTCCCGCCCCGGGACGCCGCGCTGGCCACGGCCATCACCTATGGGTCACTCCGGGTCCTTCCGCGTCTCGACGCCTCCATCGAGGCGCTTCAGAAGCGGCGCGGAAAGCTCGACCCGCTCGTCCGCGGCATCCTCCGCGTCGCCGCCTTCCAGCTCGCCTACCTCGGCCGCGTCCCCTCCCACGCCGCCGTCGATGCGGC
>JBCCAW010000422.1:0-5328 GCA_039814655.1 Myxococcota bacterium
AGCGTGTCGCCCACGAAGGCGAGGTCGCCGAAGACGAAGCTGACGTGCCCGTCGATGTGGCCCTCGGTGAGCATCACGCGACCTTCGACGTTGCCAATGCGTACCGCGTCGCCCTCGTCCACCCCGCGCGTCATGCCCGGCACGTCGTCGGCCTTTCGTGCGGGACCCACGACCTCGAGGCCCTCCAGCCGGTTCCTCTTCATCAAGTCCCGGTTGATCCCCACATGGTCCGGATGCGTGTGCGTATTGAGCACGGCGCGAAGCTCGGCGCCGGTCTCCCCGAGCACGGCGAGAGTCCCGCTGGCCTCGGGCCCATCCACCACCGCGGCGGCGCCGGTCTCCGTACAGATCACGAGCCAGACCAGGTTGTCTTTCCAAGACAGCACCGTGTGCACCTCGAGGCGCCCGTCGGCGCTTCGAAAGGGTGCGGGGATTTTGCGGACGACATGGTCGATGGGCGGCATGCCTCGACCCTCGGTCAGCGCTCCGCTCCCCGCAAGGCGAGGGGCCATGAGCGCCGGACCCCTCCACACCCGAGGACGCCTTGGAGACGGCGCTCGACGCATCGCCGGGAGGCCCTAGTCTAGGCCGGCCCTGGACACCCTCGCAGGTCCAGCGCCACGCAATCGATGGCCGACGGATCTCCCACGGACAGCAGCTACGACAAGCAGGGGCGCGAGCGCTTCGAGCCCATCCGCGAGATCCGCGTGCGTGGCGCGCGCGAGCACAACCTGAAGGGCGTCGACATCGACATCCCCCGGGACCGTCTCGTGGTCATCACCGGTCTCTCGGGCTCGGGAAAGTCCTCGCTCGCCTTCGACACCATCTTCGCCGAGGGGCAGCGCAAGTACATGGAGTCGCTGAGCGCCTACGCGCGCCAGTTCCTCGACCAGCAGAAGAAGCCGGACGTCGAGAGCATCGAAGGGCTGCCGCCGACCATCGCCATCGAGCAGCGCACCAGCGGTCACAACCCGCGCTCGACGGTCGCGACCTCCACGGAGATCTACGACTACCTCCGCCTCCTTTTCGCGCGCGCTGGCAAGCCGCACTGCTGGGAGCCGACGAAGACCAAGAAGGACGGCACCATCGTCGAGCGGTGCGGCCTGCCCATCTCTGCCGCACACCCGACCATGATCACCGACGCCGTCAGCTCCCTGGCGGAGGGCACGCGGCTCGTGGTGCTCGCGCCCGTGGTGCGACAGAAGAAGGGCTTCCACCGGGAGGTCATCGAAGACCTCGCCCGCGACGGGTACGTGCGCGCGCGCGTCAACGGCACGCTCGTCGACCTGGCCGAGGTGCTCGCGGACGAGGGCGAGAACCCGCTCGGGCTGGGTCGCTATGAAAAGCACGACATCGAGGCCGTCGTGGACCGGCTCACGGTGCGCGCCAAGAGCCGGCAGCGCCTCGCGGACAGCGTGGAGACGGCGCTCCGCACGAGCGACGGCGTCGTCATCGTGAGCGTTCAGCAGGAGGACAAGTCCTTCGCGGATACGGTCTACAGCGAGCACTACGCCTGCGCGCTCCACCCGCAGCGAAGCCTCGACGAGCTCGAGCCGCGGCTCTTCAGCTTCAACTCGCCCCAGGGCGCCTGCCCGGACTGCCACGGCCTCGGCGTGCTGCTGAAGATCGACGAGGACCTCGTCGTGCCCGACGCCTCGCTGGCCCTCGGCAAGAACGGCATCGCGGCCTTCAAGAAGAACGGCCCCGCTGGCATGTTCGCGCGTCGCCTGCTGCGGCGCTTCTGCCGGCGCTTCGGCGTCACCATGGCCACGCCCGTCGATGGCCTCAGCGCCGAGGTGCGGCAAATTCTACTTCACGGCACGACGCCGGCCCTCGAAGCGAAGTACGACGCCGAGTGGGAGGGGGTCATTCCCTACCTCGAGGGCTGGTTCGAGCGGACCGACTCGAAGTGGGTCAAAGAGTTCCTCCAGGACTTCATGACCGAGCAGGAGTGCCCGCGCTGCCTCGGGCACCGACTCAACGTGAAGGCCTTGAGCGTCACGCTCCCCATCACCGAGCCGCTCCCGGACGAGGTCGTCGCCGAGCGCCGGCGCCACGGGCTCTCCGGGGACGCGCACAAGCTCAACTTGAGCGACTTCGCGCGGCTGAACATCGACGTGGCCTCCGGGATCCTGGCCTCGCTGGAGCTCACGGAAGAGCAGACCGCCATCGCCAAGCCGATTCACCGGGAGGTGAACGCTCGCCTGGGCTTCTTGCAGAGCGTGGGCCTCGGCTACCTCTCGCTCGCCCGGCGCACGTCGACGCTCTCCGGCGGCGAGGCGCAGCGCATCCGCCTCGCCACGCAGGTCGGCTCGGGCATCGTCGGCACGGCCTACGTGCTCGACGAACCGACCATCGGCTTGCACCCGCGGGACAACGCCCGGCTCATTCGCACGCTCCGGCACCTCGCGGACATCGGAAACACGGTGCTGGTCGTGGAGCACGACGAGGAGATGGTCCGCGCCGCGGACCACGTGATCGACATCGGGCCCGGCCCGGGCGTGCACGGCGGGACCATCGTGGCGCAGGGGACCATCGCCGAGATCAGCACCGTGGAGGCCTCGCTCACGGGCAAGTACCTGAGCGGCGAGCGCGAGGTCGCGACGCCGGCTCCCGAGGAACGACGCAAGCTCTCGAAGAAGCGCGCGCTCGTGGTCAAGGGTGCGCGGCAGCACAACCTCAAGAGCGTCGACGCCACCTTCCCCCTCGGCGGCCTCCTGGCCGTCACTGGCGTGAGCGGGAGCGGCAAGTCGACGCTCGTGAACGACATCCTGCTCCGGGCCGTAAAGCGTCACCTTCACGGCTCCCGGGCCAAGCCTGGAAGGCATACGCGGGTGAACGGGCTCACCAAGGTCGACCGGATCATCGAGGTCGACCAGACGCCCATCGGACGCACGCCGCGAAGCAACCCGGCGACCTACACGGGCATCTTCACGGAGATCCGGAACATCTTCGCCGGCACGCAGGAGGCGCGGGCTCGGGGCTACGCCGGCGGCCGCTTCAGCTTCAACGTCAAGGGAGGGCGCTGCGAGCATTGCGCCGGCCAGGGCGTTCGGCGCATCGAGATGCACTTCCTGCCGGACGTCTTCGTGGAGTGCGAGGTCTGCGGCGGCACGCGCTTCAACCGCGAGACGCTGGAGATCACCTACCGCGGCAAGTCCATCGCCGACGTGCTGCGCATGACCTGCGAGGACGCTACGGCCTTCTTCGAGAACCACCCGAAGATCCACCGCTTCACGAAGTGCCTCCTGGAGGTGGGCCTCGGCTACCTCACGCTCGGCCAGCCCTCGACCACGCTCAGTGGCGGCGAAGCCCAGCGCGTGAAGCTGGCCAGCGAGCTCGGCAAGGGGCAGTCGCTTCGGGGTCAGCAGGACCACACGCTCTACATTCTCGACGAGCCGACCACGGGCCTGCACTTCGAAGACGTGCGCAAGCTCGTGGCCGTGCTGCAGCGCCTCGTAGACCAGGGCAACACGGTGCTGGTCATCGAGCACAACCTCGACGTCATCAAGAGCGCCGACTGGCTCCTGGACCTCGGCCCGGAGGGCGGGGCCGGCGGGGGACGCATCGTGGCCGAGGGCACGCCGGAAGCCGTCGCGGCGCAGACCGAAAGCTACACCGGGAGCTTTCTCGCGCCGCTCCTCGCCGGGCGATGAGCGTATCAACTTCGAAGGCTAATTTTAGGGACTTCTGGCCCGCTACGCATGCGCGGAAGACCGCCGCGCGCCCTTCAGCCAGGCCGTGAAACGCCGTTGAAACAGGAATGGTCTCACGCGCGCTAGCCGTCTCCGGCGCCCCCTCTTTGGCACCCGATGACGAGGAGCTCCTCTCGGAAATCCGCCGCCTCTTCAAGCGGCCCGATTATCACCCGCCGACGCCGCCGAGCGCCGCCCTCGAGGTGCGCAGCGCCGCCGAGCGTCAGGACGCGACCATCGAGGACGTGGTGCAGCTCCTCGAGCGGGACGCGCTGCTTGCGGCGGAGACGCTGCGCTTGGCCCAGTCTCCAAGCTTTGCCTCCCGCATCGCGCCGCGCACGCTGCACGAGGCCGTGATGCGTCTGGGCCTGAGGACGCTGGTCAACGTCGTCTGGCAGGCGGCGCTCGCCGCCGGCGTCTTCAAGGCGAAGGGCTACGAGGAGGCGATGGAGTCGCTCCGGCGCCACAGCACCGCCACCGCAGCCCTCGCTCGCTTCGTGCTCCAGCGCGCGGGGCAAGGCGCGAAGGCCGAGCGCGCGTTCTTGGTCGCGCTGCTCCACGACGTGGGCGTCGCGGCGCTCCTCGCGGCCCTCGCGGACGGCGAGCTCGAGGCCGGCAGCCTCGAGGAAGCCGCACCCATGATCGAGCTCGCGCACGAAGAAGCCGGGCTCCTGCTCACGCGCCTCTGGAAGCTGCCCGTGGAGCTGCAGCTTGCGCTGAGCCAGCACCATGGGGGCGCGCCGGACGACGAGGTCCAGCAGGCCCTCGACGTGGCGCAACACCTCGCGAGCGCACACGAGTGCGCTCTCGTGCTCGCGGGCCGGAGGCTGGACGAGATCCCGGAAGGGCGCGCTCAGGCCGCCGCCTCGGCCCTCGGCCTGGACCTCGACACCTTGCTCGAGCCCACGGCCGAGGTCGTTCAGGCGGCGGTGCGCTGATGGCCCTCGTCTCACGAAGCGACGCTCGCTACGGCAAGGGCAAGCACACCATCGACGTCGAGCTCTTGGACGACTCCGAGCTCATCGGCGAGCTCCGCGGGCTCTTCGCCCGGAAGGACTACCACCCGCCCATGCCGCCGACGGTGGCCCTCGAAGTCCACGCGCTCTCGAAGCGGAGCGACGCGGAGGTCGATACCGTGGTCGCGCTCCTCGAGCGAGACGCGATGCTCGCCGCCGAGGTGCTTCGCATCGCGCAGTCGCCCGCCTACGCCGCGCGCATCCCGCCGCGCACGCTCGGGGAAGCGGTGATGCGCCTCGGCCTCCGGAACCTGATGCAGGTGGTCTGGGAGGCCGCGCTGAACGCCAAGGTGTTCAAGTCCAAGGCATACCAAGCGCCCATGGAGTCGCTGCGCCGGCACAGCGTGGCCATGGCGCACGCGAGCCGGCTCGTCGCCGCGCATACGTCCGTGGCCGAAGACCAGGCCTTTCTCTTTGGTTTGCTCCACGACATCGGCTTCGCCGCCTGCTTCATCGCGCTGTCCGAACGGCGCGGGCGCGAGCCCATCGACGTGCACGACGAAGCGGCCGCGCTCGAGACGATGCACAGCGAGGCGGGAGAGACACTCGCGAAGCTCTGGAACCTCCCGAAGGAGCTGGAGCTCTGCATCGGCCACCACGCCGTGGCCGAGATCCAG
>JBCCAW010000192.1:0-9554 GCA_039814655.1 Myxococcota bacterium
AGTCGCGCCGGGCGCCTGCGGCCGTGGCGCGTGAGGTGTGGGCGCGCGACGAGGCGCGCTGCACCTATGTCGCGCCCGACGGGCGGCGCTGCGCGGAGACCGCGTGCCTCGAGCTCGACCACGTCGTGCCCTGGGCGAAGGGCGGCGCGAGCACGGCCGGCAACCTCCGGCTTCGCTGCCGCACGCATAACCAGATGGCCGCCGACCAGTCCTTTGGGCGCGGCTTCATGGACGGAAGGCGCACGCGGGGGTGCCGCGAAGACGTCGTGAGGTATGCCGCGACGCTACCGGCCGGCCAGCGCGCCCTGCGGAGGCGCCGCATCGGCCGCAGCAGCGGTGACGAGGAGCCGCTCGTGCATTGCGATGCGCTCGGCGACGTAGTCGCCCGGCGCTAGGCGCGGTGCTCGATCTCCGGCGGGACCTTGAAGAAGGCGTTGCGCTCCGGGTCCTGGTAGGTCGCGTAGTCGATGTCCCAGGGCGTGATGCGCTGCGTGCCGTCCTTCCAGTACAGGGTCATCGCCTTCGGCGTGACCTTGCGGTAGCTCGAGGTCTCCGGGAGGTCGCCGTTGGTGGCGCCGCCGGCGCTGAAGAGCGTGATGAGCTTCACGTCGTCGTCGTCGTAGGTGTTGGCGAAGCCGCTCAGCACCTTCTCGTGGCCGCGCACGAGCGTGTGGCAGCCCATGCGCCCGAGAAAGCTCGCCGCCTGAAGCCGGCCAAAGGGAAAGCGCGCCGACTGCTCCTGGAGCGCCGCGGGGATCACGTCCGCCGAGCTCGGGTCGCTCCACATCATCTGGAAGCGCAGGTCCGGATCGTTGAGCGTCTCCATGCCCACCCAGCGCTCCTTGAGGAGCCGGTCCCGGGGAATGCCCGCGTGCACGAAGAGCGTCCGGTCGAAGATCAGCGCCGAGGGCATGGCCTCGAAGAGGCGCATGTAGTGGCGGAAGACGTCGATGGGCAGGTGCGGCTTGAGCGTGTTGATGGCCTCCGCGGGCTTCACGCCGCCGAAGATCTGCCCCTTGTACTCGAGGTAGTACTCGTGGTTTCCGCGCAGCACGACCACGTGCTCCGGCGCCGTCACGAACATCTGCAGCGCCGTCCGGAGCACGCCGTTGAGGCTGAACAGGCCCCGGTCGATGTAGTCCCCGAGGAGCACCAGCATGGGCCGCGGCTGCCCGGTCGGGTCCTGCTTGTAGGCGGCCACCTTCGCGAAGAAATCGGCCTGGAGCGTCGCCGCCTTGAGGCAGCTGTAGCACCCGTGCAGATCGCCGAGCACCGTGAGCTCGTAGCCGGCGCCGGGCTGCGGCGGGTGCACGTACACGTGGCCGTCGAGAAAGGGCGGCGCCTCCCGGAGCTCCTCGACGCGCTGCACGCCCTCGAGGCGCCCGTCGCCTTCCGCGCGCTGCGCCTCCCAGAGCGCGAGCACCCGGTCGAGGAGCTGCCGGTCCGCGTCGATCTGCTTCTGGATCGTCTGCTGGTCGCTCGAATAGTGGAACTCGAACTGGTCGAAGAAGGGGTGCGTCTCCTGGGCGACGGGTCGCTCCACGGGCGCCTCGATCTGCGTCGCGCGCCCGGCGCCCTCCTCCACGAGCTCGATGCCGAGGTCCTCCTCGAAGAGCGCGAGGAGCTCGCTCCGGAACTTCCGCTCGGCCGGGTGAATCTGCCCGTCCGCGGCGATGAGCTGCTCCATGGCCTCGAGGAGCGTCTCCTGGCTCGCCCGGTCGAACTCCTGGAAGTACTCGAAGCAGCGGAGCTTGAGCTTCGCGTTGACGAAGGCGTCCTGCTCCTCGTCCATGGCCACGGCCTCGGTGAAGAGGTCCGCCACGTGCCGGTCGACGTTCTCGAAGACCTCGTGGAAATGCGTCGTGAAGCGGTCCGTGAGCTCCTTCTGCAGCGTCGGATCGGCGCCGGGCATGCCCGTCCGTACGCGGGTCTCGACGAGCTTCCGGATGTAGTCGCGGACGAAGGCCTTCTCGCTCGCATCGAAGTCGCCGTCGATGTACCCGAAGGTCGTCAGGTAGAAGATGATCGCCTGCATCTGGCGTTCGGCCACCTGCGGGTCCGGGGAGAAGCGCAGCATCACGGGGAGGTTATCCGACGCCGGCCTGCCTGCGCCTCCTTGCCGCATCTATTGAAAGTCATTATCACTATCAAATGTCTGGAGACGGGGACGGTACGCTGCACGGGCTCGGGGATGTACCCGTGGGGACCGACGCCATCGTGCGGCGTGTGGAGGGTCCCCGGTCTCTCCGCCGCCGCCTGATGGAGATGGGGCTCCTTCCCGGGACCGCCGTTCGCCTCGTGCGCCGAGCGCCCATGGGCGACCCCCTCGAGCTCCGCCTTCGAGGCTTTTCGCTTTCGCTCCGCCGCCGGGACGCGAACGCCGTGCAGGTCGCCCTGGACGTCGCCGTCGACGGCTCGCCGCGGCGAACGCCGGAGGCCGCCGCGCCTTCGCCGCACGCGCGCGCTGCGGAGCGCCGCGCCCTGCCTGCCTGACCGGGACCTGATGGCTACTGCCCCCGTCGCGCCGGCCGTTCTCATCGCCGGCAACCCCAACGCCGGCAAGACGACGCTTTTCAACAAGCTCGCCGGAACGCGCGCGCGCACGGGCAACTACCCCGGCGTCACCGTGGACCGGCGCAGCGCGCGCGTGGACCTCGGCGCCATGGCCGTGGAGCTCATCGACGTGCCGGGCACCTACTCGCTCGCCGCCACGTCGCCGGAGGAGCGCATCGCCGTCGACGCGCTCCTCACGAACCCTCCAGCCGCGGCGGTGGTGGTCGTGGACGCGACGGCCCTCGCCCGGGGCCTCTACCTCGCCCGGCAGGTCGTGGAGACGGGCGCTCCCACGGTGGTCGCGCTGAACATGATGGACGAGGCGCGAGCGCGGGGCATGACCATCGACTCGGGGGCGCTCGCCGAGAGCCTGGGAGTGCGCGTGGTCGAGCTCGTGGCGTCACGGGGCCAGGGGCTCGACAGCCTTCGCGAGGTGGTGGCCAAGGTGGCCAAAAAGCCATGGCGGGAGCGGCGCCTCCGGCTCCCGGAGCTCGTCGAGAGCTGCGTGGGCGACGTGGAGCGGGCCCTTCGCGAGGACGGTCCCAGGGAGGGCGCCACGGCGCGAACCTGGGCGCTCTGGGCGCTCCTCTCCCTGGCCGGCGAGGGCGAGCGCGACGAGTGCGAGGTGCCCGCGTCGTGGCGCAACGCCGTCGCCGCGGCCCGCGCCAAGGCCGCGACGCTGGGCCTGGACCTCGAGGGGGCCATCGTCGGCGCGCGCTACGCCCGCGTGGACGCCGCGGTCTCTGCCGCCGTGCGCATGCCCAGCGCCGCCCGTGAGCCCTCGCCCACGGAGCGCATCGACCGCGTGCTCACGCACCCGGTCTTCGGTCTCCTGGTCTTCGCGGCGGTCATGTACGTCGTCTTCGAGTCCATCTTCGCCTGGGCGGACCCCTTCGTTGGCGCCATCGAGGACAGCGTCGCCTGGCTCCAAGAGCTCGTGCGCGCCGGGCTTCCCGCCGGGACGTTTCGCGATCTGCTCGCCGACGGCATCGTCGCCGGCGTGGGCAACGTGGTCGTCTTCGTCCCGCAGATCGCGCTGCTCTTTCTCCTCATCAACTTCCTCGAGGACTCGGGCTATCTCGCGCGCGTGGCCTTCGTCATCGACCGCGTGATGCGGGCCGTGGGGCTCCACGGGAAGGCCTTCGTGCCGCTGCTCAGCGGCTTCGCCTGCGCCATCCCTTCGGTCATGGCGACGCGGACGCTGGAGAAGAGAAGCGACCGGCTCGTCACCATGATGGCGCTCCCGCTCATGAGCTGTAGCGCGCGGCTCCCGGTCTACGTGCTCGTGATCGGCGTGGTCTTCTCCGGCTCCGAGCGGGTCTTCGGTGTCTTCAGCGCCGGCGCCCTCGCGCTCTTTTCCATGTACGTGCTCAGCGTGGTCGCCACGCTCGGCGCGGCCGCCGTGCTTCGACGGACGGTCGTCAAGGGCGAGGTTCCGGCGCTCGTGCTGGAGCTGCCTCCCTACCGGCTGCCCCTCGTCCGCAACCTGCTCGGCACCACCTGGCAGCGCGTTCGCAGCTTTCTCGTCGACGCGGGGACGGTGATCCTCGCGCTCACCATCGTGCTCTGGGCCCTGCTCACCTTTCCCGTGGATCATGCCGCCGAGGCCCAGGCCGAGCGACGCCGGGACGCCGCCGCGGCGTACCTCGAGGGGGCGGACCTGGAGCGCGAGCTCGCGGCCACGGACGCCGACCTCACCTCGTCGAAGCTCGCCTACAGCGCGGCGGGCCGCCTCGGAAAGGCCATCGAGCCCGCCCTCGAGCCCCTGGGCATGGACTGGCGCGTCGGCATCGGCGTCATCGGGGCCTTCGCCGCGCGCGAGGTCTTCGTCTCCACGCTCGGCATGGTCTTCGGTGCCGGCGAGGTGGACGAGGAGGACGCGGGCCTGAGGGCACGGCTTCGGGCCGCGACGCACGGCGACGGTTCGCCGCTCATGACGCCTCTCGCGGGCGTCTCGCTCATGGTCTTCTTCGTCCTGGCCGCGCAGTGCATGAGCACGCTCGCGGTGCTCAAACGCGAGAGCGGGTCCTGGAAGTGGCCCGTGTTCGTCTTTGCGTACATGACGGCGCTCGCCTACGGCGCCTCGCTCCTCGTCTATCAGGTCGGGAGCGCGCTCGGCTGGGGCACGGCGTGACGGTCCAGGACGTGCTCGCGGCGCTCACGGTGGCGGGGGCCGTGGCGTTCCTCGGCTGGAAGTTTGGCCCGGGCACGCGCGTTCGACGGGGCAAGGCGACGAAGCGCGGCCCGGACGTGCCCACGCGGGACCTGCTCAGAAAGCAGCGACGCCCCTGAGGCCCTCCGCGAGCGGGGGCTGTCCGAGAGCGCGCCTCGCCCTACGAAAGCCCCGTGAGCGCCACGCCCCAGTCTCCTTTGCCCGGTCCTCCGGCGCTGCCGCCGGCGCTCCTCGGCCGGCCCGAAGCGCACCTCCTCGAGGTCGCCCGCGCCACCCTCGGGCCGCGCCAGCACGCGCGCCGGGACCACGCCGCGCGCTTTCGCGTGCGCCGCTTCGCCGGGCCGGCGCTGCACGCCGAGCAGCTCGAGCACCTGCGCATCGCGCACCTCACGGACCTGCACGTGGGCCGGGCCGAGCCCCTCGCCGTGCATGCGGAGGCGGTGCGGCTCACGAACGCGGGCCGGCCGGACCTGGTCGTACTCACCGGCGACTTCGTCAACCACAGCCTCCACCATCTCGAGGAGCTCACCGCCGTCATCGCGGCCTTCGAGGCGCCGGTGGTCTGCGTGCTCGGCAACCACGATCACTGGTCCGGCGCCGCGGCGGTCCGGCGCGCGCTCCGCCGCGGCGGCGCCCTCGTGCTCGACAACGCGCACACGTTGCTCACGCTCCGGGGTCAACGCCTCCAGCTGGTGGGTCTCGACGACGCCTACACGGGCCAGGCGGACCGGCGCCTCGCCACGCGAGGCCTGCGCCGGGACGTCGCGACGCTCGGGCTTTCCCACATCGGCGAGCAGGCCGATGGCCTCTGGGCCGCCGGCGTCCCGCTCGTGCTCAGCGGCCATACGCACGCCGGGCAGATCACCGTGGCCAAGCTGCACGAGCTGACCGTCGGCCGGCTCGTCGGCCACCGCTACGTGCACGGGCTCTACGGCGCGCGCCGCGGCGAGGGCGCCGTGTACGTCGGCGCCGGCGTGGGCGCCTCCGTGGTGACGCTCCGCGTCGGGGAGCGTGCGTGCCGGGAGGTGGCCTTCTTCGAGCTCGGCACTGCGCCCGGGGCGTTCCCCGAGCCTATGGGGGAGCAGGCACCGAATCCCGGGCGCCGGCCGTCGTCGCGTACGCGGCGCCGGCGAGAGCGGCGTCGGGTCTCGCGTTCGCCTCACTGAGCGCCGGGCGCTACACCCGGGCCATGGACGGGACCTTCATGTTCCGGCGTGATGCGCCCCTCGATGCGCTGACGGCGCGTTCCGCCGCCGAGGCCCTCGGGGAGGCGCTCGTCGGCGACCGCGGCGACGTCGCGCGGCGCTTGACGGAGGCGACGCACGGCGCCGTCGAGGTGCAGGGGCTCGCGAGCGACGGTGCATGGCGCGAGGCCCTCGACGCCGACGCGCTGATCTTCGCGCCGCGCAGCGAGGGCACCGCCGGACGGGAGCTGGCGCTCCACTGGGTGGGTGACGCGCCGCCTACGCGTGACGGCGACGAAGGGGGCGCCCTCGGTGAGGGCGCCGTGGCCCTCGAGGTGCTCCTGGGGGCGCCCCCGGAACCCGGAGCGCGCGCCGTGCTGGACGCGCTGGAGGTGGCCTTCACGGAGCCCTACGAGGGCGACCGGGAGCTCTCGGCCGCGCTCCTGCTCGACGGCGCCCGCGCGACCTTTGCCTGCGACGAATGGCGGCCGCCGGTGTTGGCGACGGGCCGCGGGCACCTCCGCTGGCTCGCCGCGGCCGCCCGGGAGCTTTTCCCGGACGCCGAGGTTCGCCTCTACGCGCCCGCGGACCCCCTCGTACCGACCACGGCCCGCGCCGAGCGCAAGCGCGGGCCGGTGCGGCGCCCGGGCCTGCGCCCGAGCTTTGCGGGCCCCGTGGCCGTGATGCTCCTCGGCTTTGCGGGGGAGCGGCTGCTGCCCGGTCAGGACGGGCCGCTCTTCGCCGCCTTCGCCTGGGGCTTCGGGGCGCTGATCGTCACCCGGCTCAGCCGACGCTTCGTTGGTCCCGGGACCTGGCTCGCGGCGCTCGTCGCCTTCGCCGGCAACGCGGCCCTCGCCGTCTACCTCGTGGGCCCCGCACTCTTCGTCGGCGAGGCACCCTCCGAGGACGCCACGCTGCGGGCGCACCTGCTCCACGAGGCCGACCTCCTCAGCTGGGCCGAACGCGTGCTCTACGCCGCGCGCGGCGCGGGCCTGCTGTGGAGCCTCGTGTACCTCTTGAACCGCTACCGGCGCCTCTGAGTCCGCGAGGCGAGGCGTGAGAAGCCCCGGGGGCGGCGTCAGAAGAAGGTGCCGGCGACGAGGCCGATGGGGACGTAGCGGAGCTGCCCATCGGGCCCGAAGTCCTCCCGGAGGTAGCGCATCTGAAGCCCCACGCGCAGGTGCTTGTAGGCGTAGCCGATGGAGAAGCGGAAGGAGAGAAGCGGCGTCCGGAAGAGCGCCCCGTCCCCGGAGCAGCCGCCGATGCAGAGGATGGCCGGGGACCAGGCGGCGATCACCCCCACGGCATGCTCGCGACCGAAGCGCAGCGCCGCGCCCAGGTCCGTGCCCACGAGGACGAAGGACTCGCGGCGGACGGCGGGCTCTTCACCGTTGCGGCCGAGCCGCCCATGCCAGTCGATGCTCACCCCGCTCAACATACCGAAGCGCACCAGCGAGGTGGGCTCCCCGGCGGTGCGGCCGGCGAAGGCGAAGGACGCGGTGAGCCCGGTCCCCGCGGGGGAGAGCCCGCGGCTGAAGTTCGAGGTGCCCCCGGGCCCCGTGGCCGACGCGAAGCCGAGGGAGAAGGTCGGTAGGCGCCGCCGTGGCCGCCAGGTGCCCGGCGGAGCGGCGCCGGGGCCCTGCGACCGGCCCGTCCGCTCGCTCGGGCGCCCGCGCCGTGCCGCGTCCTCGCCGGTGAGATAGGCGATGAAGGGCGAGCGTTCCGCGAGCCCCGGGTCTGCGGCGAGGCCGCGAACGGCCAGGTCGAAGGCGTCTCCCCAGAGGACGCGGGCCAGCTCCCGCGCCGGTCCCGCCGGCAGGTCTTCCGGCGTCTCGTAGGCCCCGGCCCGCTCGAGCACGACGAGCGCCGCGTTCCAGAAGACGGCGCTCATGATGGCCATCACGTCCGGATCCTGCAGGCCCTCGGCGAGCCTCCGGAAGCGCGCGAGCGTCGACGCCGGGAGGCTCCGGTCCACGACGTTCGCGGCCTCCTGGAGCACTTCGAGGCCGCCGAAACGCACCACCGCATCCACGGCCTCGGCGGTGAGGCTTCGCCGCGCCGGCTCCTGGCCGAGGCTTCGGTAGGCTGCGAGGAAGCTGCCGTCGCCGACCTTGCGTTCCAGGGCCCCGCGCATGGGGCCGACGGGGACCGCGACGGCGATGCCCTGCACGCCGCGCTCCGGGTTGCCTCGAGCGACCACGATGCCCACGAGGTTCTCGTCCTCGTCGATGAGCGGGCCGCCGCTGTTGCCGGGGTTCACGCTCATGGCCAGCTGAAGGCGCCCGTCGTCGAAGGCGCCGGCGACGATGCCGCGGCTCGACTGGGGTTGGCTCCGGTTCGGGTCCAGCGGATAGCCGACCGCATCCACCGTCGCGCGGACCGGCAAGAGCGGCGGCGTCTCCGGGAGCGGAAGGACCTGGTCGAAGGGCGCGCGGCAAAGGAGGAGCGCGAAGTCGAGGTCCTCGTCGACGTACACGACCTCCGCGGCATGCACGCCGCCGTCGCCGGGGAGGCGCACGGCGACCTCTTGGGCTCCCTCGACCACGTGCGCCGCCGTGAGCAAGATGCCCCGCGCGTCGATGACGACGCCGGTCCCGTGGCCCGCCTCCGGCAGCGCCAGCACGCGGGGGCCGCTTCGGCCGCGGACTCGGCTCACTCCGACGGAGCGCACGGCGAAGACCCGGACCGTTGCCGCGTCGACGCGTCCGAAGGCTACGCTGCCGAAGACCGCGCTCGGGTCCTCCTCCGCCGGGGCGGGAGCCGCTTCGGACCCGGAGGGCGGCGGGACCGGCGTGGCTGGCGCGCCGTCCAGGGGTGGCGTACTCGCCGGCGGGGCCGGGGGTGCTGGTTCCGGCGCCGACGTCGCGCGCGGTGCGCCGAGCTCGCCGCCGCCCTGCGCCGCCGCAGCCGCCGGCGCCAGGAGCAGCAGCGCCAAGGCGAAGGAAGTTCGGGCGCCACGCATCGCGGTCACCATGCCATGGACGCGCGGGGCTGGCAGGCGTCAGGCCGGCGGCGCGTCACGCGAGTCCGCCGTCGCGCGAAGAATCGGCCTAGCCGAAGAGCTTCTTGAAGAAGCCCTTCTTCTTCTCGTCCGGGTCGTCGCCCTCGTCCGGGTCCTCGCGCGTCTCCTCGGCGGCGGCGGTCGCCGCTGGAGCGTCGCTGGGCGGCCCGGCGCTCAGCGGCGCCTCGAGCTCCGGCGGAACGCTCGAGATACTCGTCATCTCCTCGAAGTCGCCGGGGTCGACGCCCATCTCGGCCATGGACTTCCGCATGGCCGGGCTCAGGCTACCGCCGGCGATGGATTCGCCTGGCGCGGGGGCAACGGAAGAGGCCGTGGCCGAGCGCACCGCGGCCAGCTCCTCGGGGCGCAGAACGCCGGTCATGCTGTCCTGGTCTTCGTCGACTTCGCCAAAGACATCGACGGGCAGGGCGGTGAAGTCCGTATCGGCGCGCTCCGAGTCGGGACCCTTGGCGGCCGTGTCTCCGTCGGCCTGCGGCACGCTGAGGTCGTGAAAGAGCGCGTCGAGGGCTTCGTCGCCGCCCTCCGGCGCGGGAGACGCCTGCTCCACGTCCTCCTTCGAGGTCGCGGCGGGGACCGGGACGCTCGAGGCGCCGGGGTCGACGGCCGCCTCCTCGTCGACGAC
>JBCCAW010000458.1:0-4963 GCA_039814655.1 Myxococcota bacterium
CGGCCGCCACCCTGCACGCCACCAAAAGCCCCGTGATCTCGTGACGGGCTGCGTCGGCACGACTCCTGCTCAGCGCCGAGGGGACTGCGACACGCCCACCCACCACGGGCGAGAGAGGACGAAGCATGAGACCCGAAGCGAGTGAGAGCGGACGAAGCCGCGAGACCGTCTACTGCGTGATCGACCCGAGCCCGAGCAACGGGCTCAAGAAGGCCTATGGGCAGCGCGTGGGCGTGGCCTTCGAGAACCGGGACGGCTCCCGAGCCGTGCTTCAACGCGCTGCCGCTGAACGGCCGGTTGATTCTCCGGCGCGAGCAGGGCCTCGAGCGCATCGGCCTCGGCGCCGACCCGAAGGATTTCCAGGCCGCATGACGCGGTCCTGAAAGGAATGAACATGACTCAGCAAACCCACAGGCGGCGCATGCTAGGCGCCCTTCTTCGACCCCTTGCCTTGGCCTTGGCGCTCGCCGCTTCCTTGCCCGCGGCGCCGCTCGCGGCGCAGGACGCCGCGAGCATGGAGGAGAGCGCAGCGGACGCCATCGACCTCAACACGGCGAGCGCGGAGCAGCTCGCCACGCTCCCGGGCATCGGCCCCAGCAAGGCGGCGGCGATCGTCGCCTACCGCGAGCGTCGGCCCTTCCGGCGCGTCGAGGAGCTGATGCGCGTCCGCGGCATTGGCCGGGCCACGTTCCGGACCGTCCGGACGCTCATCCGCGTCAGCTCTCCAGCTCGCTGAACCCTGCGCCGAACGTCGCTCCGGCGGCGGTCGGCGCAGTCTTTAGGGCAGCCCGCGCCAACGTATTACCGTGGCCTCGTGAGCGTCACGCTCCGTAGGGCCACGCTTCGCGACCGGGCCTCCGTGCTCGCGTTTCAGCGCGCGCTCTACCTCGAGCACCGGGCCTCGGTGATGCCCGAAGGCCTGCACGTCCTCTACGCGTACCGGCGCTTCGAAGAGGTTCTGCAGGAGGACGTCACCGCGATGCTTCGCGGCCAAAGCGAGGTCCTCCTCGCCGAAGACGGCGAAGGCCCGATCGGCTACGTGACGGGCTTCGTCGAGCGGGACCCGCGCCGCGTGCTCTCGAGGCGCGGCATCATCGGCGACTGGTACGTGGTTCCGGAAGCCCGGGGCCGGGGCATCGGCCGCCGTCTCATCGACGCGCTCGTGGCCCGCTTCGAAGCGCAGGGGTGCGCGGTGCTCGAAATGGCGACCTGGCCCTTCAACACGAACACGCGCCGCGCCATCGAGTCCATGGGCTTTCAGGAGGTCCAGATCACCTACCGGCGGGCCCTCGGCGAAGACCTTTGAAGGGTCTCGGCCGAAAGGGGCGAAACCGCCGCGGGCCATGCGGCGTACACGCGGGGACACGCGAGGCGTCTCGCGTGGGCCGAAAGGACTCCCCATGTGCATTCGCATCGCGGCGCTCGCCGCCTCTCTCCTCCTGGTCGCCTGCGGCGACGATGACGGCACCACCGGCGGCGCGATGCCGGACGCCGCCACGACGGTGGACATGGAGGCTCCGGACCTCGCCACGGAAGATCTCGGACCCGAGGACGCTGGAGGCACCCCCATGACCTTCGTGCTCGAGAACGACGGGACCACGTCCATGGAGGGGCACACGCCGCGCGGCTTCATGGGTCAGGGCATCGGCCTCTTCGCCGGCGACAACCTCAACCCTCGTTTCCCGGACGGCGATGGCGTGCAGTTCTTCGTCAGCTTCGACCTGTCGACGCTTCCCGCGGGCACCATCGAATCGGCGACGCTTCGCTCGGAGAACGCATCGGTCGCGGGCTCGCCCTACGCGGACCTCGGAAACCTGAGCCTCGAGGAGATTCGCTATGCGTCCTTCGGTGCCGCCCTTTGGAACGCGCCGGTGGTCGATGGGGGCTTCAGCTGCGTCTTCGCGACCAGCACGGACGGACCGTTCAACTGCGACGTGACTTCGCTCGTGTCGAGCTCCCGCGCCGACGACTACGCCTTCGCCCAGATGCGCTTTCGCCTCGAGCAGGCCGGCGATAGCGACGGCGCGCAGGACCTCGCGCAGTTCTTCATCACGGACGCGAACACCAACGAGCCCGGCATCTTCGAGCTGGAAGTCGTGGTACGTACTCCCTGAACGGGGACTCTTGAGCCGCAGCCCCCACTCGCGTTCAACGCTCCCTATGGGAGGCGAGGTACGCGCCGGATGGACCAAGGCGCTGCTCGCCGGGACGGCCGGGCTCCCGGCGGCCGTGCGGCGCTCCGTCGATGCGGAGCTCGGCCCAGAGCAGCGTGCGCTCATTCAGGACTCCATCAATCTTCGCTGGATTCCCTTGGCCGCGCACCTGGCCCTGCTCCGGGGCCTTCGTCGCGAGGCGACGGAGGAGACCGTCGTGGGCCTCTTCGTCGAGGCCACGCGCCTCAACGTCGGTCCCGGAGGCATCTTTGGCAAAGCCGCTTCGGCGGCGCTCCGCTGGCTCACGGACGACCCTTTCGCGGTGCTCCGCTACGCGCCGACCAGCACCGGCTATGTGTTTCGCGGCATCGGCGGCGTGCACGTCGAGGAAGCCACACCGGACGTCCGCCTGCTCGTTCATCGCGACTGGCCCGCGGAGCTGGGCGAGGGCGACGGGTTTTGGCTCGGATGGATCGGCAGCCTGCAGGCGGCGCTCGAGGCCGGCGTGGGCGACCGGCCGCTCCGGCCGAAGGTGACCCTCGACGCGCTGGACGTACGCGCGGCCCGCGCCGTCTTTCGCTGCGAGGTCGAGGTGATGCCCTAGGCGGGAGCGCATCGAGGCTCTGTGGCCCGTGCCGCTTCGTTGCCCATGGCGGCGCGAGGCGGTACCTCGGTGCTCGTGGACAACCTCCGCATCCAGGGCGGCGCGCGCCTCGAAGGCCGCGTCAGCATCAGCGGGGCGAAGAACGCCGCCCTGCCCATCCTCTGCGCGGCGCTCCTCGCGGACGGCGACCACCGCTTCCGCAACGTGCCCGGGCTCCGCGACGTACGGACCATGGGCAAGCTCCTCGAGACGCTCGGTCTCGGCGTGCGCATCGAGGGCGACGTGGTGGAGGTGGCCTCCGTGCCCGTCCCGGAACCGCTCGCACCCTACGAGCTCGTGAAGCAGATGCGGGCCTCCGTGCTCGTGCTCGGCCCGCTCGTGGCCCGCTACGGACGAGCCCGCGTCTCTCTCCCCGGCGGCTGCGCCATTGGCGCCCGACCCATCGACCAGCATCTCAAGGGCCTCGAGGCCATGGGGGCCGAGGTCGAGCTGGACCACGGCTACGTGAACGTCGTCGTGCCCAAGGGCCGCCTCGAAGGCGCCATGATTTACCTCGACGTTCCCACGGTGACCGGGACCGAGAACCTCATGAGCGCCGCGGTGTTGGCCAAGGGCCGGACGACGCTCGTGAACGCCGCCCGGGAGCCAGAGATCGAAGAGCTTGCCCGCGTGCTCAACAAGATGGGCGCCAACATCTCCGGCGCGGGAACGGACACCATCACCATCGAGGGCGTGGAGGGCCTTCATCCCGTTGACCACGCAGTGATTCCAGACCGCATCGAGGCCGGCACCTACATGGCCGCGGCCGCCGCGACGCGGGGCAACGTGTTGCTCGAGGGCGTGGCCTTCGAACATCTCGAAGCCGTCGCCGCGAAGCTCCGCGAGGCCGGCGTCATCGTCGAGCGCGAGGGCGAAGGCGTCCGAGTTGCCGCCCCGAGGCCCGTGCGCGGCGTCGACGTGACCACCGCGCCGCACCCGGGTTTCCCGACGGACATGCAGGCGCAGTTCATGATCCTGATGTGTACGGCCACCGGGCCCTCGGTGATCACCGAGACCATCTTCGAGAACCGCTTCATGCACGTGCCGGAGCTCGTGCGCATGGGCGCCGAGATCGACATTCGCGGCCGCGCCGCGACCGTGGGCGGTCACCGCCCGCTCTCCGGAGCGCAGGTGATGGCGACGGACCTGCGCGCGAGCGCGAGCCTCGTCATCGCCGGCCTCGTGGCCGAGGGGACGACGGAAGTGCTCCGCGTGTATCACCTCGACCGAGGCTACGAGCGTATCGAGGAGAAGCTCGGCGGGCTGGGCGCCACCATCGAGCGCATCCCCGGAAGCCTCTGAGCATGGGCGAGGGCGTCACCATGGCGGTCCCCAAGGGCCGCGTGCTCGAGCAGCTCGTGCCTCACTTCGAGGCCGCGGGAGTGGACGTGTCCGCGCTCACCAAGCGGAGCCGCAAGCTCATCCGCGGGAATGCAGGGCTGCGCTTTCTGCTTCTCAAGCCCGACGACGTACCCACCTACGTCGAGTACGGCGCGGCGGACCTGGGGGTGGTGGGCCGGGACGTGCTGCTCGAGCGGGCCTACGACCTCTACGCGCCCGTGGATCTCGGCATCGGGCGATGCCGGCTGGCCGTGGCCGGGCCAGGGGACGCGGTCTACCCGCCGGCGCCGGGAGAGGTGCTCCGGGTGGCCACGAAGTTCCCCAACGTCGCTGGACGACATTTCGCTGGCCGCGGGCTCCGCGCCGAGGTGATCTTCGTTCAGGGCAGCGTCGAGCTTGCGCCGCTCACGGGCCTGGCGGACGTCATCGTCGACATCGTGGAGACCGGCGAGACGCTGCGGCAGAACGGCCTGGTCGTGCTCGAGGACATCGCGGCCGTGTCCAGCGTGGTCGTGGCCAATCGCGTGGGGCTGAAGCGCAAGCGCCGAACCATCGCGCCGCTCCTGAGCGCGCTCCGGACCGTCGCCGCGGGCGCGTGAGGCACGCCGGCGCCGGGGCCGTCTCCGCGAGGTCAGGCGCCCACGAGCCCGGCGACGAGGAGCGCGAAACCCAGCAGGGCCAGCGCCGCCCCCCGCCGGAGCGCCTCCGCGCGCCAGGCGCCGCGCCCGTCGACGCCCTCACGCGCCAGGCGAAGGAGGCCCGCGAGGAAGAGAGCGAGGCCGAGCAACACGGCGGCGGCGGGCAGAGGACGCGGCCGATGACGGGC